>JAPLMH010000141.1 GCA_026387135.1 Candidatus Omnitrophota bacterium
AGCCGCTAGAATTCAGGGTCTCAGGGCAGGAACCGCTGACATTCAGGAGATTTTTAGGTCGGTACCACCAATTGATCGGCTTTGCTTTCTTTGGGGCGATCTTGATATTCCATATGTTTGACTTAGAATGGCAAAAAAATATTGCCAAAAAAGCACTTCAGGCGCCAGGAATCGAAAGAGTCGTTCCGCTGCAAGGGCAGCCGGCCCCGTGGCGTATCATCCCACGGCAAATAGAGCGGCCGCAAGCTCCCTCTGCTCCCAGGAACGATATAATTCCGCAGCAAGGAAGCCCGGTGCTAGTGAAAGCACCCGCTCCTACAATAGAAGAAGTAAGGGAAATGGAGATACCTCTTACGCGAGGCCGGTATCCTTCCAAAGACGCCCTTAAAAAGATTTGCAGGATGGGCGAAGCCATCATAAGCACGCTACATAAGAATAAAGATCCCGAATTTAAGAGGAATGCGCTATTTCAGGTGGTAATGATCCAATTGGTTGAAACAGAGCTAAAAACCAGAGCGCAATATGGCGGAGGCCCCGGCAGGGGATTCGCGCAGTTTGAAGCCGCAAGAACTTTAGCAGAACAGATTCGTAATGGCAGTAAGTATACATTGCATGACCTATGGCAGTACATAGGTAAATGGAGCGGCGGGAAAAAAGGAAGATTAACTACTATTGTCTCGCGGGTAATGGATCAGAGGTGGGACGATATTGCCGGGAAAACAGGCTATGAACTAGGGCTTAGGCTGGCAGCGCCGGTAGGGGATTCATTGAACCTTGCTCTTACGAATATAAATTTTATAAGAAGAGGAGCTATAGTAGCAAACAGGCATGATCTTCAAGGCTCATATCAATTTTGGGTAAAAAACTGGGCACCGGGTAAGCCTTCTCCTCAGAGGTATCAGAGAATATTTAATGCTGTACAAGCAGATCTTAATGAAATAATCGACAATTCTTTCCAGCCGGCAGGACCCGTTCTTTCTAGGATTAGCATGAAGACCTATGCTGTCCCGTTATTCGTGCCGTTCGTGGTGAAGGGTGCATCTTTCGGGGCGGGCATATACATATTGCCCGTATTCATGGGCGCGTTAATTGTTGCAAGCCTGTTGGCTACTATATTTATGATGGCCGGCAGTATTATGCCGTCAATGCCAAAACCTGCTGTCGTGCCAGTGCCTCCAGTAACCCCAACACCGTCTATTCCCTTAATAAAGATAGCTGGTCCTGGATCAATTCCCCTAGTAATCGGACAGTCTGCAGCTAGCGTGAAGATCCGTGTTCGTAAAGAAAAAGGGGAGGAGATAACGGTCTCCCGGCAGTCACCCGGCGGGATATTGCTTCCTAATGTAAGAGGCGTGATTTCTGTCAAAACTAAAATAATAACAGGCATTCTTGCGGTCATCATAGGACCGTCTTTAGCGAGCGCCGGGACATTCCAGGATGTGCTGACGGCACTAACGCCTTCTAGCGCAGGAGATAGCATACGGACAATAATAGCAACGGGAATGGCTGGTATAGGAATAATCTTAACGATAGTCATCATTATAGTATCCCTAAGATATCATGCGGCGAAACAGAGAAAGATAGAGACGTGGAACCGGGACACAAGAGAAAAAAGATATGAAAGACCGGCAGGGATGAGAACAAAGCTGATACGATGGGAAGCCGCACAGATATTGAAAGGATATTTTAACAAGACAAAGACGCCTATCCTCGCGACGCTTATAGCGCTTAGATTATGGGGAATTGATGTTATTCCGCTGGCGGCAGCCGTAGCCATTACAGCGGCCATTGCCGCAGTTATTATGCATTTTAAGGGTAGGCGGATATCGGCAAAAGCCGCTTTAGAGGCCGTCAAAGCCGAACCCGCAACTCCTCAGGGTTTAAGCCAGGCACTATTGATCATGGAAGCAAAGATGAGGAACGTACTTGTGTTAGCAGACTTCCTGCGCAGATATGCTAACGGCGCAAACCCGGCGGATGACGATGAACCGATAACGGATGAGCTTGCCAGCGCCATCAGAAGCGAGTATATAGCAAGTTATGAAACTGCCGCAGCCCAGATAAAGAGTATCGAGAGGACCATAGCTGACAAAGGTTGGAAAAATAACACAATCGATGATGAGACAAATATGAAGCTCATGGAGATAGTGTCTCTAAGGGAAATGTTCAGACGTGCGTCCCCTGAAGTATATAAAGTAATTGCGAAAGTGATAAACAAGGTAAACGAGATAAGAGAACAGGCCCGCAAGGCAACAGAATTAAAGGACTTCACTCAATACGGCGTAGATTATGAAGTAGCGAGAAATTTCTTGATAGGTCAGGAAGAATTGATAGCAAGGGAAGAATTAGCCGATGTATTTATACATCCGATTATAGACAAAAAATTGCGGGACAGTTTACGCGAATTCGATATTTCGCTTAAGCCGGCAGCGGTCATAGACGCCGCGATGGACGACATGGCAGATAAGCTTGGAGTGACAAGTACGGCGATGCGCCGGTGGTATGAGCGTGATTATACTCCCGATGCAGCCAAGAAGGGTCCGACCCTATTCCAGTCATTGCTCGATAAAGATAAAGTAGGCGGCTACTGTGCCTTAGGCGGTGAGATCACTATCAACGGGAAACTCTATTTAAGAGACAAGGAGTCGATCTCTCAGGCAAGAGACGATTTGAGGAGCACAGGTCATCTTGTCAAGTTCAAGTGTGCAAATGTGCCGGACGTTGGCGATCTGAACTTTGAAGTGGATCCCGAGCTTATTCGACTAATGGAGCTTTTCGGCATAAATGTGCAAGAGTTCTTCGGTAAGGAATTGCTCAACGCAATGAAATTGCGCGGTACCGATCTGTACAAAGGTTTGTCCGGTCAAGAGCCGATAGTAGTAGCTCTAATGAATAAGTCGAACGCGCCTTTTGAGGATCATTTGCAAAACGGGTTTATGGGCATAAATCAGTCGATCCTTGACAAGAGAGTGATGGGCGAAGTTCCTGAAGCGAGGATGAAGACATTGCTCTTAGTGGGTATAACCCATGAGCTAAGACACGAAACAGATAATCAAGGCACATTGTCAGAAGAGGCATTGACTGACGAAGATGTCCGATTAACAGAAGAGCTGGCAAACGAAGTAGGCGTGGATATAAACGATATCCTCAATCTGCTAATCTCCGTGTCGAGCGAAAAGCCGGGCGAGAGCCTATTTACGGATAAGCTCGAATTCAGACTAGCCGAATTATTATATCCTTCCATTGCGCCGGAAGCCACAATGCCGGCTCCTTTGGTCGAAGAAGAGCAGGCGTACAGAGGGTGGGTATCTAGAATTATAGGAGCAGCGCGTAGCAGGTTCAGAAAATCGCCTATAGTAGGTACTGATCGTTGGCGTAACATACTTACACTGGTACAGAAGGTTGCTTTCGAAGATACAGAAGGCTTCAGCGTCTTAGAAGACAAGGCCGCAGGCGAGATCTTCATAGGTACACGTAAGAGGGCGGGAGCAGAGCAGCGGATAGAAAATGTGATGCGTAGATCAGTTTATGATAAGAAATTCTATACGCCTTGTCATGACTATAATAACTCGCCTATTAATGTGGTGGTCTACTGCTATAAGATAGTCAACCCGAGCCTGAGAGAGACGCTATTAAAAACATTGAATGCTTCCGGAAGGAATTATATGGGCGATGCGAGCATGCCCAATCGCACTACCGTAGGATATTTCGCGCAGGTAAGGCGTAAGGAGTATGATGTAGACCTGTACAATATCAAACTTAAAGAGGGCGAAACCCAGGACGAAAGAATATCAAATGCTGCCTCTAAAGCTATTAGTTCTGCAAAGAGAATAGTCGAGACGGCAGACGAAAACGATCGCACCTTGATGGATCATGCTATTTTTATGATTGGATTATGCAGAGATTTCAATGCCGCTGTTTCGGACAAAGTGTATGACGTAGCGGATATGGCGCATACTGAAATAATCAAAGAAAGGGGGCTTATGTCGGAAATGGAAAAAGAGGCTGAAAATAAGAAAGCCGCTTTGGCAAGGCTGGGCAGAATTATGATAGAAAGAACGGCCACAAAGACGGCCTTGCTCGATATATTAAAGATCTTATCCGTGAATGAGAATATTACGGATGAGATGCAGATGAAGACGGTCTCGAATATCATAGACGACAAGGGTCGGCTGAGGGACGGCGCGGCAGATACATTAAAAAAATGGGAAAACAGAATAAAGGAGATTATAAGGCTTGACATGAGAAATGCCACCGGAGCAGATCTATGCATAAGAAGCCTGGAGGAGTTCACTTTCTATCTTAAAAATCCGGATGGGAACTTCATCGAGAGCACGGTTGAAATGAAGATGGCGTTGGATGGCGCATGGTTAAGCTTTGCAGAATCCCAGTTCCCGATCATATTATTTGCGGATAAGCTCGATCCGGTTACACTGAACTCACTTTTAGATAAATATAATGTGCAGGCGATAGTCACGCGCAGGGCAACGATAACGTCCCATTGGGTGGTCTTTGCTAAAAATAGGAATATACCCGTTGTGATCGTGGACATGCCGACGGCAAGGTCTTTTGACGAAGAGGTAACGCAGGAATTTGCCGCGCTGGAGAAAGATAGGCAGCAGGCGGCAAATAGTATCGATAAAGTTCGTATTAATCGCAGGGTCGCGGTAGTGCGGTCCGATAACGAGGGCCGCGCCGAAGTAGTCTTAAAGCCTTTCATGCCTACGGTAGAATTCGAGAAGAGCGCTGTTTTATATGAAGAGAGTTTAATGCGTTTTGCCCGCGAGAGAACAGATGCGCCGTGTGACGCTGTAAGATTGGGCTATACGGACTCTACTGTTAAACTAGCCGCTAACGCAGATACGCCGGAAGAGGTAGAGATCGCGGTCAATAGCACATCTCTGGGCGGAAGTTTTGCGGCCGCCGTGGGTCTCGTGAGGACCGAACGTCTCTTTGAAGACAGGAATGTCTTTGAACCGGAAAATACCGATGTGAAGACAAACAGGCCTGTAGATACATATTTGAAGGCATTTTTTGATGATGACGCCGCTATCGAGCCGGATGGAGAGAAGACGGCAAGGAAGGACCTAAGGTTACATCTGAAAAAATATATCAATCGGTTGGCTCTCGCGGCAAAAGGGAAATTCGTAACGTTAAGAATGATAGACTTGCAGCCGGATAAGAAGACTCTGATACATGCGATGCTTGCTTCTAGAGGAATTAAATCGGCGACCGGGATAGATTTTTATAAGACCGACCTGGGTAAAGACATCCTGATGTTGGAGCTTGAAACGATGCTGGAATTATCGATAGATTGTTTAAATTTGAAGGTACTCTTCCCGCTGGTAAGCACGAAGGAGGACGTAGGAAGGCTTATCACCAAATGGATGGATGAGACCGGCCTTGTCAAGGATAGCGCATTATTGACTGCAAGGACGCTCGTCACCGCCAGGGTGCTTGCCGGTATGAGGTCTGAAGACATACTGAACTTCGGCGAAATTATTAATAATATGCCCATCGGCATCATGATAGAAAATGATGCAGCCGTTGACAATATAAAGGATCTTCTTAATGATTCCGCAATATCTTTCTACTCTATCGGAACCAACGATCTTTCAAGATATGTGATGACCAGGGTACTCGGAAAAGATACGCTCCTTGATCGCGATGATGATCTGGATAAAGACTATCTATCGCGTCTGCAGCCGCAGGTCCTGTCAAGGATAGCCGAGGTCTTTGAAGCGGCCAGAGACATAAACAGACAGCTACCTCCGGAAAGAAGAAAAGAGATTTCAATATGCGGCGAGATGGCGAGCTGGTACTCCTTCCAGGCGTTTCTGGTAATGAAATTTGACAAGTTAGGCATAAAGAAAGGAGAGGTACCGCTGACTCTCAGTATGGCAGGAAACAGGATACCCGAGGTAAGCCTTTTTATCCAATCTGTAGAGAAAAAAGACTATTTCGGCGTAGAGACATTCCTTTCAGATACTGTGAGTAGCATGGGCGTGATGCCGGTTGATTCTGTTGCCAAAGAGGTCGTAAAGTCTGTGTTTGATAGTGGGGTTTATGGAGATCAGCGGTTTAAAGAGATATATGAAGAAGAAAAGAGCATCTTGAAAGAAACGCCGGATCAAGCCCTGGTCAATCCTATCGCAGAGAAGCGCACCCTCTTTACGCTTGAACTCATATCAAGAAAACGCGGTTGGCTCACATCTTTACCTATAGGTAATTATGCTGGCGGCCTCAAGCCTGTATCTCCCGCAGCTGTCCAGGCAGGCGCGGTGCAGATGAATATAGAGAAAGCTGTTTCGCCGGACACTGAGATAGCTGAAGCAACACTACTGATCGTAAGTAAGGATGGTGTGCATGCCCGTCCGGCGATGGATCTGGTAAAACTGATAAGCGCAAAAAAGAAAGGCGGCCCCAACCTTAAAGTCGAGGCTATGGTTATAAGAGGTGACAAAAATGAAACGCCGCTAAAGATGGATATGATGGCGCTGATGGCGGCCAATCTTGCCAGAGGAGTAAGGATAAAGTTCCTCATTACCGGTGAAGGCTCAAACTCACTTTTAACTGATATCTTGAATATGTCTGAAAAGGGCAGCCCTGTATTCACGCAGGAGACAGCGCCTCAGACCGGACCTTCAGCGGCCGGCACTGCCGTCGGGCTGCTCTTCCTTATAGGTATATTTGCCAAACTATATCAGATTTTCAGCGGCGCAGAGATCGCGTCCGGTGTAAATAAAGTTGCAGAGGCCGGGATCTTGAGCGGCCTGCCGGTCAGCATTCAAATAATACTTGCGACGGTTCTCGGCGCGATGATAATCGCAGCGCTTATCTCGAGATTCGCCGGGTTCAGCGCGCATCCGACCAGGGCCGGACCGCATATCGTCATAGGCGTTCCTATCGATTCGCCGGCAGATATAGCGAGTGCGATAAATAAGTCTTTGAAAGGCAGGGTTGATATAGTAAGAGTAAGAGACGAGAAAGAGCTTCTGGCGATCGCAAAAACAAGAGGTGCGATAGGCATTCTGCTTGACGGTACAATAACCGCAGAGAATATCTTAGCGCCAAAGTTCAGAGACGACATCTCGGCTATAGAGTCGATAAAAGCGTATAACTATCTGGCAGAAAAATACAATATCATATTGACTGCAAATACAATAAGTGCCCAGACCAGAGAGAAGATAAAAGAGGCGATAGTAGCGCTTCTCGGTGAGCTGGCGGCCGTTGACTTTGACAAGGCTGTAAAGGAATTCCGCGGCACAACAATGACGGCTGAAAAGCTTGCCCAGATAGACAATATAAGAAGCCTCCTGGCCGCGAGAAGAGGAGAGTTGGCAAAGGTTTATAACGGTGCGCCGATGCTGACCGCGCCGGAGCTTAAGAAGCCTATGGGGGTCGCGACGACCGAAAAAGTGGCAATGTCCGATATCTTCTTCGGTGATAATGTCGGATTGGCAAATAATACCGGCATCAAGAATGCGTTTATTTACGGGGATGAATTGAAGACTGAAGAAGAAGCCCGTAAGTTCGTAGTAGCGGCAGGATATAAGGGCCGTCTCGAGGATATAGCCTTCATTAATAAGAAAGACCTCACATATGAAGAGCTGATTGCCCAGGTTGCCAGACAGACCGGCATTGCGCAGGAGAATGTCGGTATAAGGTCGGTTCAGGGCGAATTAAAGCTATCTGCCGATAAGGTAACCCTGGGGACATTATTGGAAATAGAATCGATAGAAATAAACGGCCAGCAGGTTTACATGGCAATGAACTCATATCAGGCTTTATTAAGGATACTTGTCGCCGAAGGCGAATTTGAAATACCCGGTGTTGCGAAAGACGATGTAAGCGGTAAATACATATTCCTGCCGCGCACAGTCCCGATAGATTACGACAAAGAAGTACGCACCTATATCGAAGCGATAACGATGATACGTACTGCGGCATAACAAAGAGGAGACAACATGATCATAGGCGGATATATAAAGACCCTGACTGTCTTAGCACGCATCATAGATGAAAGCGATGTCTGCCGCCGTCGGCACTGCTACAAGGTAGAAAAGTATTCCCTTTATATATGTAAAAGATTAAAGCTTCCCGCCAAAGCGACCAAGATCATAAAGATAGCGAGCATCCTGCACGATATAGGTAAAGTGGGAATAGACCTCAATATTATAAAGAAGCCTGCAAAATTGAATAGTGAAGAATGGGCCCAGGTGCGTCTCCATCCCTACATAGGCAACAACATTGTAAAGCAAGCCGGGTTTCTAGACGATATCGCGCCGACGATAAGATATCACCACGCGCGGTTTGAGGGCGGAGGATATCCTAATCCCGATATTAAGGGTGAAGAGATCCCGTTGGGCTCCAGGATAATATGCGTCGCGGACGCTTTTGACTCTATGATGAGCGACAGGCCATATCGCAAAGCTATGTCGGAAGAAAAGGCGCTGGCGGAATTGACGAGATGTTCAGGGAATCAGTTTGATCCCAATATTGTGGAAGCCTTCCTAGATACTTATGTTAAGGAATAAAATATTCAGCTTTTATTCGTTGACATGCACCGCATGGATGATATACTATAATATCAAAACCAATAAAAAGTTAGATATTAACAAATGCATGAAAAACCTTAAGGAGGAGATAGTGCCTTTACCGATTCTAACCTCGATGGCGCGATTCAAAAAAATTGTTTCCATAATCTTGCTTCCTACGTTTATTCTCACCAATCTTGCATTCGCCGACGTAATAAAAAATTCCGACATCAAAGATATTGCGAAACAATCAGAGGTTACCACCGATCCTGAAAAGATAGTCATCCCTCGCGATTATGGCATTGTAAAGGCTAAATATACAGCCAGGGATTCCAGAAAACTTGTTATACACATCCAGGACGCGCATTGTAATTATGAAGCACAATCAAACATAATAAAGATACTCGAGTGCCTTATTAAGAACGACGGTTTAAGCCTGATGTCTGTAGAAGGCGCCGACGGTTTTATCGACACTTCGTGGTTCAAGGCCTTCCCGGACGCCGAGATAAGAAAAGAGGTCGCCGACTACTTCATGAAGAAGGGCGAGATAACGGGCCCGGAATTTCTCGCGATCACTTCGGATTACAAGATAAAGCTATTCGGCGCGGAGACCCGCTCCTACTATATCGAGAACCTCAACGCCTTCACATCAAGCTATCCTCTAAAAGAAGACACCGAAAAGTATTTTAACCAGATTAAAGCCGTCCTCAATAAGCTCAAAAACGATATCTACAGCCCTGAACTTAAAGAGCTCGATGCCAAGTCGCAGGATTATGAGGCAAAGAAGCTCTCCTTTACCGACTATGTTAAATATCTCGAGGCCTTGGGCCAGAAGCAAAAGGTGAACCTGCGCCAATATGAGAATCTATTTAAGCTGATAAGCGTGCTCGTATATGAAAAGAAGATAAATTTCAATGTCGTGGACAAAGAGCGCGCGTCGCTGATAGACGTTATCACCAAGAAACTCGACAAGGACCAGCTTAAAGAGCTTATCAGTAAGTCGCTTGAATTCAAGGTCAGCAAAATATCATCTGCCGAATACTATGACTACCTTAAGGGCCTCGCTGTAAAGTACGGCATCTCCATGCCCGATGATTATTCGAATCTGTTTAACTACATAATCTATAATTCCGTCTATTCGAGAATAGAGAACGAGAAGCTCTTCAACGATATAAAGAGGTTTGAGGAGGCGATAAAAGAGAGATTATTCGTCAATGACGACCAGAGGACGCTCGACAAATTAGCTCGCCACATAAACATACTGCTCGGCCTCACCAATATAAGGCTATTGAATGGAGATTTCGACTACTATAAAGAGCGCAAGGCAGAGTTCACCCACGAGGTATTCGCAGATTTCATAAAGAAGATGGCTGCAAAGTTCGGTTACGCGTATGAGATAGATCCTCCGTCTCAGGCGGTCGTCGAGAGCATGCCGAAGCTTGAGGATTTTTATGTTATAGCGATAAAGCGCGATAAGGCGCTTGTAGACAATACCGTGCAGGCGATGAAGAAAGAGGGCGCAGAGATATCGGTCCTCGTTACCGGCGGTTTCCACTCGGAAGGCATAACGAAGTTATTGGAGAAGCAGGGCGTATCCTATATAGTAGTATGCCCCAATATAACCAAAGATGTCGAAACTCCGTATATAAAGATACTCACCAACCAGCGCACCCCCTTAGAGGAGATACTTTCCGATACGGGCGCAACAGCGGACGGCAAGAACATGAAGGGCAGTATGCTGGCGCCTTACCTCTTTACAGCGCCAAAGATCAATAATAAATCGATCGATAATCTGCAGAGGTGGTTTGAGGTTGATTTTAGGCATTGGCTTAAGAAAGCAAGAACCGATATCAAAAAGAAGAAACTTCCTTTTAATGAAGGTATCGCCGTGGCGATGTTCATGTTGGATATCGATAACGCGGTCGGCGGATATATAGAAACATATAAGCTCTCAAAAGCAGATGCCGCTACCTTAAGAAAGAGTGCGCTTGATATAAAAGCCAGGGCCAAGGTCGATATACCGAAAATAATGGCAGCCAGTGAGGCGGCTAAAGGAAGCAAAGCAGCCATAACGGATGTTCTTACGCAAGAGCAGTGGGAATTATTAGAAAAGGCCGCAGAAGTATTTAAATTAACAGGAACTTATGAACCTTACAAATTTTATCTGGCGCAGATGTGGGCTCAGCATTTATTGCGCAAGGCAGGTAAAGACAAAACGAAGCCCTTGCGCATAGCCGCAGATCCCAATAAGATCGGTCCTGAAGAGAACTATATTTTAACAGCCCTCATGACCAGGAAGCAAAACAGCGAGAGAGAGCACGACCATCGTGCCCTTAAAGACGATCCCAAGAATGCCGAGGCCGCGAAAAAAGCGATCGTTACGCTAAACTCACTTGACGCCGGAAGAGGCGAAAATTATCTAAGGAAAGAAAGCCTTGCCAAAAAGCTAAATATACCTGTCGAAAACGTAAAACTTACCGCAAAGGGCACGGATGTAGGTTTCGATATTATATATAAAGGTGAAAATGTATTTGTAAGCATTGCGGAAGCGAGGCTTTTGCAGTTAGTTGCTGATACAGGAACGATGCCCTACGCGGGCTTGAATTTTGAGCCGGTGGTTAACAGCCAATCAAGGGGCCCGTATGAGCAACTTATGCAAAAAATCTGTTTGATCGACAGATTTGATCCCAAGAAAAAAGAGAAGAGGACTTATCGCGACGCCCTAATAGATGCCGGCATAAAAGAGCTTCCGATGATAGACCAGGCCGACTTGCCGGGAATAAATACCGCCACAGATATGATAACTACAAGCCTTGACGGTCTGCATCAGCCGGGCGGGCACGGTCAATTAGGCTTCATGTTCCTGTATAATTCTTTAGTTACGCCCCCACCCAGCGATGGCAATACCCATATACGATTCTTCTTTAACGGTGACAATGTTAACGCGCATGCGGATCCCTCCACAGTCGGATCAATGGTTCTAAATAAGTGGCCGGTTGTAAAGGTCACCACTATAGCGGCGCCGATCGACAAAAAAGGCGGCAAGGATGGTGAAAGGATCAGTCAGGAGGACGGAAGGACCACATATACGCCTGACATGATGGAATTGGCCGATGCGCAGGGCGCAGAAAAGATACAGCCCGGACAAGAAAAAGCGTTCACGGGTTCCGGTCAACGCGGAGGCCTTGGAACGCAAGGAGAGCAGAGGTTTAATACGAACCTTATATACCTTAATGAAACGGTCCTTAATTCCATATTCAGGATGCTTCTGGATAGAGGCATAATGACGAAGGAAAAATTATTTGAGATCATAAGTCCGCTTTTCATCGCCAAGAGCGCCAAACCTGGAGAAGATGGCCAAAACTACTATCCGATAGATGGGGCCATAGGAGTGGCGGTCCATAATCTGAATGCCTTCTTCGTAAAGAGCACAGATCCCAGGGTAAAAGAGGTTCTTGCCGCACATGGCATAGATCGCATACTGCATCTGGTCAACATACCTTTGTCAGAGAGGACAGAGACCTTTGCTCCAGTTAAAAAAGCATACGACATACTTTTGCTGGCCAATAGTGATTATTGCCGGTTCAATACAGATACATTTACATTGGAAGACAGCGAGCAGGGGCTTACCCCGCCGGAATTTGAGCTTAGCGATCCAGACTTGAAGGGCAAAGAGACGAAGTGGTGGGAGGAGGAGCAGCACATTAAGGATGCTCTCGGAGGGGCGCACCTAAAGCGGTTATACTCACTCAAGATAACGGGTAAGGTGATGCTGCCCAATTCGACTTTTGCCGGCAATGTAGCAATAGAAAATAAAAGCGGTGCCACAGTAGACCTCAATGAAAAATTAGGTCAACTTAAGCAGAGCGGGAGGCTCGTTTTAGAAAATGTCACAATAGTGATAGACAAGGACGGTGGTATACAGATAACGGAATCGCCCAGTCTGTACAAAGGCCCGTGGTCGCAGTTCGATTATGCGCTGAGCGAAGGAAAGATCTTATCCGTAATGCCTTCAAAGTTGCCGTCAGACCCTGCCGTAAGAGCGCCTGGACAGGCGCCGCGCGGATACGAAGATTCATTCAGCTTTGTCGTATCTTCATGCACGGGTAGCGCGCAGGCTCTTGGCAGATTCTATGATATTCAGTTGGCGTTGAAGAATATCGTACCTGACAGAAATAAACTATTTTTACCCGGAACAAATACGTTGCATGTGGCTCTCGGAGGCCGCTATGCGGAGAACCTCGAGCCATTAAAGGAGGGCGTCTCTCTTGATGCCCTACGCAAATTGAACTCCATTTTAGAGGCTGCCGGACCGGCAGCGGCCAGACCGGTCGAAGTGAAACTGGTCGGTGCCAGAATAACAGATAACGGAACGATAGTCCTCGACATAGAGGACAATGCTTCAGTAGCCGGGATCCGCGGCATGGTATATGACGCTATGATAGCGGCTGGATGGGAAAAAGATAAAATAAAGATAAACAGGGCTTTTGACGGCAAACCAAGTCAGTCGGGAATAATTACTATAGGCAGGATTGTACCTGATGTTAAGGGTGATCATATAATGCTAAGCGATGCGGAACTTTCGGACCTTGCCGCCCAAGTGGCAAAACTTGATTGGCAGCTAAAGAAGAACCCGATCGTTCTTAATCTCGATAAAATATCGCTCGTCCAGCCAAAGAGAGAATTTCTGTCGGAAGGCATTGAATCCTCGGCCACGATTATCCTCAATGGCGGCGTCGGCGCGATACGCGTCAACGGCGGGGAGCTGACGGCAGCTCAGCACGGCATGCGTACTCATGCTACCTGGGCCAGCGGAACGTTTGCGCATTTTGGTAATATGCGCAAGGATAAGGGCGTTACCGGCGCTATTGCGCGCCTTATAGATAAAGGTAATGCCAGAGCCATCGTTAAGAATGACTTTAAGGGTAACGTGAATGACATAGACATACCTCCTGCGGGCAGGGATTATATCCTGGGTATGGGATATGGATATGAAGCAGGCAGCGTGATAGCCACGAATTATGAAACGCTTTTAAAATTACTTCCCAATGACTTTACGCCTCCTTATGTAAGTTTGATCGTTATAGAAGGCCTTAAGAATGAATTACCGGAAGGAGCGAAAGACCTGATACTCCACCCTGGCATTACGAGAAGAGCCATATATATTGATAAGGAAGACTTTTTATATTTATTATCTCTGAAAGATGGTGTAAAATTAATCCAGGAAGCTTTTGCACATGAAGGGGTGCATATCGATCATCCAGATATGTCG
>JAPLMH010000050.1 GCA_026387135.1 Candidatus Omnitrophota bacterium
TATTGTTGAGATAATTAAGGGACTTTATCTTCGGGTTAAGCGCGGTGGTAAGATTGCGTCTTGTCTTGGCGGTAACTATCTCAAGACCGTTCCGGTAAAATTCTTCCGGATACAATTTTATCTTATCCGCTATGATGAATATGGTGCAGACTTTGCATTTTCTTGGATCAAGCCCCAGGTCCCCCGGCCCTCTTGTCACAACCAGGCGGATATAAGCTGATCTAAGGTCATTGGCCTGAAGCGTCTTAATAACGGCTTCGGACATCTCGCCTTTCGTCTTCGGGATCGTCAGCTGGATCGCATCGGCGGAGCGGTATAGTCTGTCAATATGCTCTTTGAGTTTGAAGACCAGCCCTTCATAAGAGCGGATGCCTTCGAAGACACCATCTCCATATAATAGGCCGTGGTCAAATACAGATACCACCGCTTTGTCTTTATCCACCATCTTCCCATCAAGATATATCTTCATATTACCCTTATTAGGTTACATATAATATATACAATAATACAGTCCGTGTCAAATTAATCTATTAGGAATTATGAAAAGTGAGTTTTAGGCGAGTTTTCCGTCTTTGAGGCGTATGGTCGAATCTACCCTGGGAACGAGCTTTTCATCGTGAGAAACTATCACTATGGTCATGCCATTCTTCTCTTTTAGGCTGAACAAGATCTCATATATCGATTCGCTATTATTCGAGTCTAGATTGCCCGTTGGCTCATCGCAGAGGAGCAACTGAGGCTCATTCATGATGGCCCTGGCTATCGCTACCCTCTGCGACTCCCCTCCCGACAATCTTGACGGGAGGTGGTCCATCCTGTTCTCAAGACCTACGGATCTTAAGACGTCCGTAGCTCTTTTTCGTATTATATGTTTGGCGATGCGCAGAGAGCCGGAGTTCATCAGAGCCGGCATCATCACATTCTCGAGAGCCGTGAACTCCGAAAGAAGATGATAGAACTGAAATACAAATCCTATCCTTTGATTTCTCATCATCGCCCTATCTCTATCGGGCAACTTATAGATATCGGTATCTTCTAAGAGGATCTTTCCTGACGTGGGTTTATCGAGAGCGCCAAGCATATGCAATAATGTGGATTTGCCTGCACCCGATGGCCCGACTATCAGAACGGAGCTGCCGCTCTTTATCTCAAAATCTATACCATTGACAGCCCTCACCTCTTTGTGTCCTCTTCGGTATATCTTATGCAAGTCTTTTGCGACCAGAGATTTTTTACTCATAGCGCAATGCCTCTGTGGGATCCAGCTTCGACGCTTTGTATGCCGGGTAGATCGTAGCGATAAGACTTATGACCAGGCTCGAGATGACTATCAGCGACACGTCCTGTAATTCCAATTTAACAGGAAGCTTATCGATATAGTATATCTCCTGCGGTAGGCTTATGAATTTATACGTCTTAAGGCACCAGCATAACGTCATGCCAAGACCCGTACCTAGAAGAGTCCCCAAGGATCCTATCAACGCACCTTCCATAGCGAATATGGCCATGATATTATCGTTAGATGCGCCTATCGCCTTCAGTATACCTATGTCCTTTGTCTTCTCGAGGACCGTCATTATGAGAGCGCTCGCTATATTAAGGCATGCTACTATCACGATCAAGGTCAGGATAAGGAACATGACGGTCTTTTCGAGTTTCAGCGCCGCTATGAGATTCTTATTCATGTCCATCCACGTCCTGACCGTAAATTCAGGGCCCAGCTTCTTCCTTAGCTCATTCTTTATGCCTAACACGTCAAAGGCATCGTCGGCTTTTATCGATACTCCGCTCACCAGATTCGGCGCCGCAAATAGGCCTTGAGCTTTTTTAATATCGAGATAGACGAGGTTCATATCATATTCATACATTCCGGAGGTGAATATACCTGTCACCTTGAACTTCTCGCCCTTCGTGTCGGATTGGGAAACCAGAGATATGGTATCTCCCAGCTTCAACTTCAACCTTGCAGCAAGCTCGCTTCCTATGATGATGCCGTCCTCTCCAAAATAGACCGCACCCTTTGTGATGTATGCCTTTATCTTACTGACCTGCTCTTCGCGTACCGGATCTATACCTTTGACTATGACCCCGGTCACATTTTCATTGGACCTGATGAGCGCTTGTCCCTGCAGATAAAATGATGCTGCCAGGACATGAGGTGTTGCCATTACCGTGGAAAATATTTCATCGGAGGGCTTCATGCCATATTCGGCCTCTACTACCATGTGGGCATTCGTGCCGATCATCTTCTCTTTGAGATCGTTATCGAATCCGCTCATGACGGCTATGACCACTATGAGCGCGGCCACTCCTACGGCGACGCCAAGTACCGATATGAGACTTATTATGGATATGAACTTCTCTTTATGTTTTGAGGTGAGGTATCTTAAAGCTACGAAGAGCTGCCAACCCATTTAAATATTCTCTTTTTTTAACTGGGGGAAGAGTATGACGTCTCTTATCGAGGGTGAGTTAGTAAGTATCATGACGAGCCTGTCTATTCCTATGCCCAGACCGCCCGCGGGAGGCATCCCGTATTCGAGGGCGCGGACAAAGTCCTCGTCTATCTTGTTCTTCTTATCTTTAAGATCCGCGATATCCGCCTCGAACCTCTTCTTCTGCTCGGTGGGATCGTTCAACTCCGAATAAGCGTTGGCAATCTCCATCCCGCCCATATATAGTTCGAAACGGTCTGTGAGGAGCGGATTATCTCTCTTCGTCTTCGCCAGAGGGCACATCTCTTTGAACATATCTACGACAAATACTGGATGATTGTGCGCTTTGGGTTCTATAAGTTCTCCGACGATATTTATTATTTGGGTGCGCGATAGTTCCTTGCCCTCTATCTCTACGCCATTACTTTTCAGCTTCTTTACCCAGTCTTCTGGCTTCTCTTCCGGTATTATCCCAAACTGTTCTTTCATAAGGAGAGCAAAAGATATCCTCTCCCACTTTGACATGTCTATCGTTTTGCCCTGATATTCGAAGCTGGTCTTGCCGACAACTTTTTGGGCCAGATCCATTATCATATTTTCAGTCAGCTTCATCATCCCGGCGCAATCGGAATAGGCTTCATAGACTTCCAGCATGGTAAACTCTGGATTGTGGCGAGTAGATATGCCCTCGTTCCTGAAGTTCCTGTTGATCTCGTATACTTTGTCGAATCCGCCGACCAATAGCCTCTTCAAGAAGAGCTCCGGAGCTATTCTCAAGTATAGATCCATATCGAGCGCTTCGTGGTGCGTCTTGAAAGGCTTGCCCGCGGCGCCGCCCGGGATCGACTGCATCATCGGGGTCTCGACCTCAAGGAAACCCTTAGTGTCAAGAAAGCGCCGTAT
This sequence comes from Candidatus Omnitrophota bacterium, assembly GCA_026387135.1. Classification (GTDB taxonomy): domain Bacteria; phylum Omnitrophota; class Gorgyraeia; order 2-01-FULL-45-10; family 2-01-FULL-45-10; genus 2-01-FULL-45-10. The sequence goes on from JAPLMH010000050.1 coordinate 3,339, forward strand.
CTCGCTTACTATGCGGGACCTGGCAACGAACACCTTCTTAACATCATCATTCATGATGACATCGACATAACGCTGTCGGTATCTGGTCTCGACATCCTTTAAGCCGTGCCATTTCTCAGGCAAAGGCCTCATGGATTTGGAGAGCATCTCAAACTTCAGGACCTTTATCGACGGCTCATTGGTTCTTGTCTTGAACGTCTCTCCGGAAACTCCTATAAAATCCCCAATGTCGGTATTATTTGACAACTCAAAGGCGTCGGGGCCCACAATATCGGCCTTAACATAGAGCTGTATCTTGCCC
>JAPLMH010000087.1 GCA_026387135.1 Candidatus Omnitrophota bacterium
CTTACTCCTAGCCTTGCGCAGGCTATTGGCGAGGTTATCTATCCTCTTCTTCAGCTTTGACATCTTGAACTTGGGATCTACATTAAAATACTCTTCAGGGCTCACCTCTTCCTTGATCGCTTTGTTCAGTATCTCAAGCGCCTTCGCTTTAGCTATGGCGAGATCCGAAACGGCGTCCCTCACCTTGCCTTCGGAATCCTTTATCTTGCATGCTATCTCTATCTCTTCTTTTCTTGTTAAAAGAGATATCTGACCCATCTGTCTTAAATACATCTTCACAGGGTCATCTATCTGTATCAGCCTAGCCGCTTCTTCAACCGGAGCCGCCTCTTCCTTCTTATCTTCCGCGGCGCCGCTCTCATGAGCCGTCTCTTTCTGGGCCTCTTCTTCCGTATCTACGAGTTTTATATTCTCTTCCCCGAGAACGCTCAATATCTCGTCTATCTCCTCCGAGGAGACTATCTCGATGGGGAGTATATTATTTACCTCTTCGAAAGTAAGATGCCCCTTCTCCTTGCCCAGCGCGATAAGCTCTGAAAGCTCTTTAGAGAGCCTCCTCTTCTGGTGAGGTTTATTTTTAACGGGCGCGGCGGCTACGGCCTCTTTGACGGGAGCACTGGTCTTCTGCTTGCCGGATGTGGGCTTTGCAACTCCTGATGATCTCTTTATAAGAAGTCTCTTGGCCTTTCGGATCTTCCCGCGAAAGATCTTCTTACGCGCGGCCTTATTCCGCGAGGGCCTCTTCTTCTTCAGAATCTTCTTTCTCTTCATATCTATGCCTTATTGACCTTTAAAAGCTCCGTATACTCAGTCACGAGCTTTGTTACCAGATTATCATCCTTGGAATCGTGTGCCATTTTTATCGCATCCTGCAGCCTGCCTAGCACGTCCTTTACGTTGTCCTTCTTTATCCTGGCTATACAATCGCAAAGAACCCTCTCTCTATTATCGAGCGTCTCGGAAAGATGCACCGATTCGGATATCAGCGTGGTGGCTGCGTCGTTATTTTCAAAATGGTTCATAAGCTTTACAGCATTTATAGACCTGTCATCCTTCGACAGATCCAGTATCGCCTTGACAACGTCCCTTACCGAAGAATCCTTGAATTCATCCGGGGATAACGACTCCCGCACCTTTTTTACGTAGCCCTCGCCTTCCAGGAGAAGTGCCAGGACCATCTTCTCGGCGCTCTTAGAATCCTTCTTTGCCTCGACCGGACTTATGCCGTAAACGCGCATGGTGTAGTCCGGCTTGACCTTCTTCAGTTCTTGTCTTATCGAATCTTCGTCTACGGAAAGCTTCTCCGCCAGCTTCTTCACCAGATTCGATCGGAGCACCGCGTTCTCTATCCTGGAGATGGTCGGCAGCATCTCGCTGGCTATAGACGCCTTACCGTGCGCGCTCTTAATATCAAAGCGCACGGAGAGCTTGGACATCTTATAATCAAATAAGTTTTTACTGGCCTTGGTAAGTTTTACAAAATCTTCAGTTCCGAACTTTCTTATATATCCGTCAGGATCGAAGCCTTTAGGCAGTTCGGCTATATATACGTTCACTCCCTCGCTAAGAAAGAGGTCCATATTGCGCAGGCTCGCAGATTCGCCGGCCTCATCCGGATCGTATACCATTATCACCGTACCCGCGAAACGCTTTAACAGTTTGACCTGGTCTATGGTCAGCGCCGTGCCGAGCGTCGCCACGATATTGCGGATCCCGGCCTGATAAGGTATTATGAAATCTAAATATCCTTCCACCACCAGGGCATAGCCCGCTTTCTTTATGCCCTCTTTTGTGTGGTTCAATCCGTAAAGGTTTCTTCCTTTGGAGTAGATGTAGGTCTCGGGCGAATTCATATATTTCGGAAGGCTCGAATCAAGCACCCTCCCGCCAAAACCTAAAGCCCTATCCTTAAGATCAAAGATCGGAAATATCAGCCTCTTCCTGAACCTGTCGTAATAGCCTCCTCTTTCACTGGCTATGGCGAGTCCGGCCTTCTCTGCAATGTCGCCTTTGATGCCCTTGTTGCCTAAAAATTTTAATATGCTATCCCATGAATCCGGAGCGTACCCTATCCTGAATAACTTTGCCGTCTCCAGGCTTATTCCACGGGAAACGAGATAGTCCCTGCCCTCACGGTTGACCGGCAGGCATCCTTCAAAGAACTGTATGGCAAGCTCGTTCACCTTATAAAGCTGTGTCGCGAGACTGGTCAGCTCTTTCCTCGGACCGAAGCGCGGCAACTGTATGCCGGCCTTATCCGCCAGCATCTCGACGACCTCCGGGAAGGAGAGATTTTCGTACTTCATCAGGAACGAGAAGACGTTGCCGCCTGCGCCGCACCCGAAACAATGATATATCTGCTTATCCGGACTGACCACGAAGGACGGCGTCTTCTCATTATGAAAAGGACATGGAGCCTTAAAGTTCCTGCCGGCCTTCTGCAGCGGTATATATTTGGAGACGACCTCCACTATGTCGCTTCTGGCCTGTACCTGGTCTACTATATTGTCCGGTATCGCCATTCTACCTTTTGATCCTTACGAATCCCGAGCACGGCACTATCCTGATACTCTCCTTCTTCTGCAGAGAATCCAGAAGCAAGTTCAGTCCGAGAGTATCGCTCGCTATATGGCCGGCTATTATCACGTTTATAAATTCCGCCTTCGCCTGCTTAAAATGCTCTTCGCTCAGATGCATGGCTATTATCGTCCCGACGCCCGCCTGAGAGAGCCTGGAGAATATTCTCTTCGGACCTTCCGTGCCGCCTGTCATATCGACAAATACTTTCCCGCACTTCTTCTTCCCCTCGCCTATAAGTATGTTGGGCCCGGCATGCTTCCTGAGCGCGTCCGTATATTCGGGTATGGCTTTCAAAATATTGAGCGCTTCGTTCAGGGTCTTCGGCTTTCTCTTATCGAATATACCCTGAAGATAATTCGTTACATGATTGTCGGCCGGAGTATGGACGCAGATGTACGGGATCTCGAGCAATCTCGCTATGTCTACGCTCCTCATATGATTCGCGCCGGAGACCGCGCGTCCGACCTCTCCCATGCGCTCCTTAAGAAGCTCTTTACCCACCTCAATAGGCACTCCTAGTTTTTCAAACCCGGCTTCCTGAAGGCGCATAACATCGTAAAAGTTCGCGTACGCCTTGCCTTCCGGGTGATGAGCCATGACGAGATCTATATACTTACCCTTTTCATTAAGTCTATCCGCCACTAAAAGCTCCGGACCCTCCATATCGATGCCCACCATTATGGATTTGATGTCAGTATCCGGATCTCCGTTAAGTATCCTCGTATCAGCATAAGGGTTTACAAATCTTTCCTTGTCATAACATCTTTTATCTACACCCTTAAGTTTACGGAACTCTTTCTTTGATTCCGCAAGGATATCCCTGATCTGGCCCTTTGAGCGGGGATCCTTCTCGATGCCTCTTTTGACGACAAAGCTGTATATATCTTTTAATCTCATATCTCCATTCCTTTCGATTTTGCCTTTTTTGCTCTTCTTAAAGAAGCTTCACTTTTTGGCGGGTTCTTTATGAACAGTGGGCTTACTCGTTTCGTCCGATATTATTGCCGGCAAAAATATTCCAACCCTGTCATATATCTCCGGCCCTGCCCTCAATATGTACTTTCCTGTAAGGGATTTCTCTTTTATTGACCACGCTAGATACGATAAGGGCATGAGCGAGAGAGTGGTTAAGACTATGCCCGTTACTACGTAGGCCTTCATTATTCCTACCGCCAGCCCTCCGAACTTCTCCAGGACGGGATGCCATTCGACCTTCACTATCTTGTCAAGCAGGAGCCTCAACAACCTTACCAGGAAGCCTAGCGCTACCACCAACGCAAGAAAAGCTAAAAAATTGGATAATTCTATGGGCATATTCATCATGCCCCTGGAGATGAGGCTGCCAAGCGAGGTATAGTAACGCATGGCCAGCACCATTATCATGATGCTGCCTATAAAAGGAAATATCTCGTGGCTCAGCCCATCTCTGAACGCTACGTAACTTATTCGCAGCATTAGAATTGCGACTAAAATATCTACCCAATTTATCTTTGTGATCAGTTCCATAGGTACTTTATCAGCCTTCCGGAGAGAAAAAGTCTTATAAGTATATCATACAATACTATTAATGTCAAGGTACGGGGATTTTACTGGGAAAATGAGAAACGGGGGAATTTTCGGCGCTCTTTTGATCTCATGAAGCGCTTTATGAGGTCTATATCCTTCTTCTTTATCCTGATGAAACATACGCCAAGCCTGTAGTGCTCGCGAGCCTGACCTACGCATGAGGTGATCCTGCCGGTCATTTCAAGCGGGTCCTTCCTTCTTTCGGAAGCTCCCATGGCAAATACAAGCGGATCTATTCTTACGGATATCGTGACTTGGGGAGGTATTGCATGCGGGGATTCGAGCGCGCAGCCGCCGATGCTTATATCCAATAAAGGCGCCTTCACAGTATAGAGCGGCGCCTTAAATAGCAAGCCCTTCGGGACCTTGAGCGTTCTATATTCCGCCACCGTCCGCAGGCTCTCTCTCTTCTTACCTCTTCTATCAAGAAGCATACTGTAAGAATACATTATAAAATATCTTTTGTCAATGTATTTAGATATTCCGACGGTGTTTTGGATCCATTATTTGATGAACGAGCCTCTGGCGAAGTTTATTTTGAAGGAATGCAGGAAGGCGATCGTGTAGATATCCTTATCTACCACCGCGTAGAATAGCCCCAGTATCTTGCACACAAATTTGTCCGTCCCTAGAGCGTCGCTATGCTCTTTCATTATATGAAAATGTCTCTTCATCGGTTCGCTTCTGTTATTTTGAGAGCCTACCCATGCCTGCAACTCTTCGTCCGTCTTAAGATGGGTCACTTCTTTTATGAAGTAGAAAGACCTTCTCTCGGTCTTCGCGGTTACACCGTCCCTCTCAAAGACCTCCTTTAATAGAACGTCCTTCTTTCCGGAGCGCGCCGATGTCAGGTTTTTGTATACAACCTCTCTCATAACATCCCCCGTTGTAACTTATTAAAACTTTTTAATTACAATCTAAAAAAAATATACTCCCCCATCTATACAAGAGTATACCTCATATATTATTCGCAGTCAAGGCTACAACTCTACCTTTTTGATATGTTAACTTTCTTGAATATAATCGTCTTATTCTCTTCTCTTTTCATCAATCTTTTGATATTATCTTTATGTTTGTAAGTGTTTATGATGCAAAGTATTACGCAAAAAATCACTACATAAAATGGTTGATCTAAAACAAGGGCGGATATTGGGAGCGCCATACCAAAAGCCAGCGATCCAAGGGAAACATAATTTGTGGGAATAAATACTATGAGCCAAACGGCTAAAGAGACCAAAAGAACTAATGGCGCTATTGCGGCCGTAACCCCTATCGTTGTTGCTACACCCTTCCCGCCTTTGAACTTTAAGAATACAGAATATATATGCCCCAATATAACTATCAGCCCCAGAAGGGTTATAAAGAATACGTTATCGACATCCGGAAGATATCTGTAAAAGAATCCGGCCACCAGCGTCACAACGATGACGCCCTTCGCTATGTCTATGATCAGGGTAAGTAGACCCGGCACTTTCCCCGCGACCCGGTATACGTTCGTTGCTCCGACATTCCTGGATCCCGCGTTCCTGATGTCCGACCCCATAAAGATCTTCGTCATTAAAAATCCAGTGGGAATAGACCCTATAAGATAGGCCGTTAAACAGGAGAGGATAAATACAATAATCGGCACCATCATCACGCCTTCCTTCTGTTATTTATATTGTTATCGTTCAAGGTCTGGCTGCCCTTAAGCATATAATCGATCCCGGATATCACGGTAAGTATAGCGGTGGTATTCCATATGTAGCTCGAGTATTTAAATTGGATCAGGATACTTACTATGGTTATCATCTGGAAGAATGTCGTAAATTTTCCCCAGAAGCTTGGAGCTATCTTAACTCCTCCTTTTATAACGTGTATAAGGATCGAGCCCAGGACTATTATCGCATCCCGGGATATGACTATTATAGGTACGTAAGGCGGCAGCCTTAAGCCTTCGGGGACGCTCTTTATGAGAGTAAGGCATATGAACGCGCTTATCAGCAGTATCTTATCCGCCACCGGATCAAGTATGGTGCCGATGTAAGTCTGCTGATGCATGGACCTCGCCACAAATCCATCCAGCCCGTCGGATATCACCGCTACCGCAAACAGTATAAGAGCTATATTCATGCGGCCGTAAACCACGGCTGCGATAAATAACGGAGTGAGTATTATCCTGGTTATCGTTATCCTGTTTGCAAGGTTCATCACTTTATTACGCGTATCCTCTGTATTGGCCAATATAAAAGTATCGCCTTGCCGATAAGGTTCTTCTTAGGAACGAATCCCCAGTATCGCGAGTCTCTTGAGTTGGCGCTGTTGTCGCCCAGAGCAAAATAGGAACCACTGGGTACCGTAATGGCCGAGAGCTCTTTGCCGAAATCTCCCCTGTTGTAATAGTAGTTCGACTTCACCGAGTCGGGACCATCTATGACCTTTCCGTTTATAAGGATATTACCGCCCTTTATCTCAACGGTCTCGCCTTCAATGGCTATCAGCCTCTTCACAAAATCTTTCTTTGGCGCCTCCGGGGATACGAAGACTATTATATCGCCTCTCTGGGGCTGCCTTAACGCGGGAAGCCTTATATCCGTGAAAGGTATCTTGGCGCCGTAGATGAATTTGCTGACAAATATCCTGTCGCCTATTTCAAATGTCGGTATCATCGATCCCGACGGTATCTTGAACGCCTGGATCACGAACGTCCTTATCAGGAGCGCGAGTATCAGCGCTATTACTATGGACTCCGCCCATTCACGTATCTCCGATTTAAATCTTTCCTTTATCACGATTCCCCTCTCGTTATGCGGTCTTCAACGCAGCTAAAAAAGCTTCCTGCGGTATCTCTACTTTTCCGAACTGTTTCATACGCTTCTTGCCCTCTTTCTGCTTCTCCCAGAGCTTCCTCTTTCTTGTTATATCGCCGCCGTAACATTTCGCGGTGACGTTCTTTCCTACTGACTTTATAGTCTCCCTGGCTATGATAGTACCGCCTATCGCCGCCTGGAGTATTATCTGGAATAGGTGGCGCGGTATGTTATCTTTCAACTTTTCTATGACCGCTTTTCCTTTCACATAAGCCCGATCCTTGAATACTAAACTCGATAAAGCGTCGCAGATCTCACCGTTGATAAGGATATCCAGCTTTGCTATCTTTGTAGGACGGTAGTCCAGGAATTCGTAGTCTAGCGAACCATAGCCTCTGGTGACGCTCTTGATCTTATCGTAAAAATCTACTATTATCTCGGCCAAAGGAATGTCATAGACTACCTGCACCCGCGATTCATCAAGATACTGCGTGGAGACATAAGTGCCGCGACGCGATTCCGCGAGGTCGAGGATGCTGCCCATATACTCTTTAGGGATTATCATATAAGCCCTTACATATGGCTCGTCTACCGATGCGATCTCACCGGGATTAGGCAGCTTCATAGGATTATCCACTTCTATCACATCTGAGGTATTCTTCATTATTCTGTAAATCACGCTTGGAGCGGTCATTACCAGATTAAGGTCGTGCTCTCTCTCAAGCCTCTCCTGTATTATCTCCATATGCAGAAGGCCTAAAAATCCGCACCGGAAGCCCATGCCTAAAGAGGCGGACGATTCCGGCTCATATACGAATGACGCGTCGGATAGACGCATCTTACCTATGGCGTCCTTAAGCGCCGGGAAGTCCGCGCTATTCACCGGATATATTCCGCTGAATACCATCGGCCTTACTTTCTTATACCCCGGGAGGGACGCGCTCGCGGGATTATCCGCTTCGGTTACCGTATCTCCAACGGAGACCTCTTTTGCGTCCCTTATATTACATGTGATATATCCTACCTCTCCGCAGCGCAGCTCTGTGACCTGCTCCGGGGATGGTTTAAAGACGCCCACCTCGAGAACGTCGTAAGTCTTGCCGTTCGACATCATCATTATGTGATCACCTTTTTTCAATACGCCGTTCATGAGCCTCAAGAGTATTATTACGCCCTTATACGAGTCGAACTTCGAATCGAATATGAGCGCCTGGAGCGGATTTATCTCCTCACCTTTGGGCGGCGGGATCCTGGTCACAACGGCTTCCAGTACATCTTCAATGCCTATGCCCATCTTGGCGCTGGCCAATATGATCTCGTCTTTCTTCAGCCCCAAAATGTCGGATATCTGATTCTTCACCTTTTCGACCTCTGCGCTCGGCAGGTCTATCTTATTTATTACCGGTATGATGACCAGATTATGCTCCATGGCAAGATATAGATTCGCCACGGTCTGCGCTTCGATGCCTTGGGCCGCATCTACTACAAGAAGCGCGCCTTCGCACGCTCCGATCGACTTCGAAACCTCGTATGTAAAATCGACGTGCCCGGGTGTATCTATAAGATTGAGCTCGTAAGTGACCGCGTTCTTCGCTTTATAGTTAATGCGCACCGCACTCGCTTTTATGGTGATGCCCCTCTCTCTTTCGAGATCCATGTCGTCAAGCACCTGATCATGAAAATCGCGCTCGCTTATAGCACCCGTCACTTGAAGGATCCGGTCGGCAAGCGTGGACTTGCCGTGATCTATGTGGGCTATTATGGAAAAATTGCGGATCAGGGAGTTTTTCATCTGTTAACTACAGGCCTTCCACTATTCTTTTTCCGAATTCAAGCATCGCCATCGCCTTTTTCCCGCTCGGCGCTTCGGCGTATACCCTGACTATCGGTTCGGTGCCGGAAAGCCTCATCATGAACCATGAGCGGTCTTCCAGTATGAACTTATATCCATCATAGTCCTTCACTTCTACAACTTCTTTATCGAGCACCTTCTTAAGTGGCTTTGTCTTCAGGAATTCCATGAGCGCCTTCTTCTTAGCGTCGGGCACTCTCAAATCGAGCCGCCTGTATTCGTATGTTCCGTACTCTTTTTCTATATCCTTTATTATCCTGTCAAGACTTTTACGCCGTGCGGCAAGCATCTCCAGTATGAGAAGCCCGGAAAGTATGCCGTCCCTTTCGGGTATGTAGTTCTTGAACGCCACTCCGCCAGTCTCTTCTCCCCCGATGAGGATATCGTCCTTACCCATAAGATCGCAGATATATTTAAAGCCTACCTGCGTCTCATGCATCTTAAGGCCGTACTTTACACATATCTTCTCAATCAAGACGGTCCCGCAGATCGTCTGTATAACATCCCCTTTCATCTTACGGTCTTCCAATAGATGCAATAAGAGTAGAGTCATGACTTTATGCCCCGTAAGCGGACTCCCGTCGGATAATACAACCCCGAGCCTATCCGCGTCACCGTCAGTGGCAAGGCCGATCGAGTATCTGCCCTTTTTGGCAGTTATAGCGAGCTCCCTTAAGTTCGGCATTATAGGTTCCGGGTTTATGCCGCCGAAGGAAGGGTTAACTGTATTGTGAATGGTATCGACCTTGCATTTGCCGCCCTTCAGGAGCTCGGATATATAGCTATTGCCCGTGCCGTACATGGAATCCACTATCACCTTAAGGGGCGCCTTCTTTATAAGTGCCACATTGACGTATCTCTTTATAAAAGCAATATGCCTTGGAATTATATTCTCCATGGCTATCATGCCTTTGAGTTTCAATTCATTCATAGGTTCGCACTTTATTGGATTTGCGTCCAGGAGAAGCTCCATCTTTTTTGTTATGTCGGGGCCGGCGGAACCGGAGTAGTGTGCCTTATACTTCATGCCGTTGTATCTGGCGGGATTATGGCTCGCCGTTATGACTACACCGCCCACGAGATTCTTATCTTTAATGGCATAACTGACTGAAGGCGTCGGGCACGGCCTGTCGGCTAAGATGACCGGGATACCGTTAGATGCCATCACCCGGGCGGTCAATTCTGCGTATCTATCCGATAAGAATCGAGTATCATAACCTACAATCACCTTAAATTCCCTGTCGCTTAAGACGGCCTTTTGCGTCAGCACATAGTCCGCCATCGCCTGTGCGACCTTCTTTACATTATCAAATGTGAACGTATCGCTTATGACGGCTCTCCAGCCATCCGTACCGAACTTTATCTGGGTCACCTTTACGCGCCTCCTCTTAAATTTTTTATAGCGGCCGAATAATCCTTTGCGCCGAATACATAGCTGCCGGCCACGAGCGCATTGGCGCCGCTCTTTCTGCAGTCAATGGCCGTCTCTTCGTTGATACCGCCATCAACCTCAATATCTTTTTTGAATATCTTTCGCAAATTTTCTATCTTCGGAAGACAGTCCATTATAAAATTCTGGCCTGCGAACCCCGGCTCTACCGTCATCACAAGTACCATATCCACCATCGGCAGCAGCTTCTCTATAGCTCCGATGCCGGTCTTGGGCTTTATCGAAATACCGGCCTTCTTATTGTAGTACTTTATAAGCTTGATGACCTCTCTTGGATCCTCTTCTATCTCGGAATGAAAAGTTATTATATCGCTTCCGGCCTTGGCAAAGCTCTCGATATATTTGCCCGGATTTTTTATCATGAGATGCACGTCGAGCGGCAGCTTGGTGGCCGGCCTTATGGAGCTTACCACCGCCGGGCCTATGGTGATATTGGGGACAAAGTGGCCGTCCATTACATCCACATGTATCCAGTCCGCTCCGGCATCTTCAATGAGCCTTACCTCCTGACCCAGCTTTGAAAAGTCCGCCGATAAGATACTGGGCGCTATTATATTCTTTAGCATATTATTCTCCGATCTTAAATTTACTCAAGGCCTCTTTGACATCCACTTGACGTCCTTCATTGGAAGCGGCCATGTATATGAATATCGCTATCGCTATTAGCACCAGATTCACATTTACTATGCCAAAATAGGCGAATCCTAAGGCAAATATATGTCCCAGGCCCACAGCGAACTTCGTGGCCTTAACGTATCCGATCCTACCGGCCAGGATAGATCTCAATACCCTGCCCCCGTCCATCGGGAAGGCCGGTATAAGATTAAAGGCCGCGAGCATCAGGTTTATCCAGTAAAGATACGCGAATGTGAGAGGCCAGGTGGCAGTTGAAAGAGGCCTGTGGAAAAGGATCTCGGGACCTAAAAGGCTCTTCATAGGATTATAGAATATTATGATCACGGCAATATTAAAGAGCGGCCCCACTATAGAGATAAAAAATTCCTGGGACGGTTTTTCCGGCATAGATGACATTGAGGCGACGCCGCCGATCGGCAGCAGCGTGATCTCCCGCACCTCTACCCCGTAATAGCGCGCCATCAGCGAATGGCACAGCTCATGCAGCGTAACGAAAGAGAAGACGCCTATCATCAAGACCAGCCACTTTATCCCCCCGGAAAGAAAGAATATCAGGAGGAGAAGAAAGGTCACATGGATATTTATCGATATGCCGAATATCACATATGGCTCATAGTATCCTCCATGGTAAAGAGGAGCTGCCCTTTATAGAACTCCTTCGCCCGCTCGAGCTCTTCATCCGGAACGGGTTCGCTCTTTATCCTGTTGAGCTCCTTGAGTATCACCTGAAGCGCTTTGACGAGATTCGACTCGTCAAGTCCAGCGCCTACAACGAATGCGCCTGCATCCTCATATTTACGCACGCTCGACGATATTTCGTAGCACAGGGCAAGCTCATCCCTTACGGCATGAAATAAACGGGATGACATATTCGCTCCGAGTATTATATTGAGTATGCTGGCCGCATATCTGTCCGGCGATAGACGGTTCATCGCATGGAAGGCCAGCGCCATGTGTGTCTGTTCTGTATCCTTTTTCATGACCTCAAGAACCGGTCGGCTCTGGTTATTAACGGCCTTCACAAATTTAGAAGGCCCCTGCTTTGTGGTCCTCGACAGGTACTTACCCGCCATGCCCGAAAGCTCGTCCTCTTTTATCTTGCCCGTGCCGATCAGGAGCATATTATTGGCATTGTAAAAAGTATCCTTATAAAGATCAACATCCTTCTTCTGCATCGAGTTAACGCTCTCTACGGTGCCGGCCAGCGGCATCCCGAGAGGCTGGTCCGGCCACAGCATCTCCGTCAATATCTCATGTACATGCTGGGCGGGTATATCCTTATACATATTGATCTCTTCCACTATGACGCTCTTCTCTTTCTCTATCTCTTTCTCATCGAGCTTCGGATTTAGCACCATGTCGCTGAGTATATCTACGCCGAGTTCGGCATCTTTGGCGAGAAGCTTCACAAGGTAACAGGTTACTTCTTCGGACGTGAAGCCGTTAAAGCTGCCGCCACGTCCTTCTATAGACTCCTTTATCTTCTTCATATCCCTGGACTTAGTGCCTTTAAAGAGAAGATGCTCCAACAGATGGCTTATACCGTTGTTCTTCTTATCTTCATATCTCGCCCCGGCCCTTATCCATATACCGAAGGCGACGCTCTCCATGTGGCTCATCGGTTTAGCCGTCACGGCAAGCCCGTTATCCATTATTCTGGTCAGTTCACTCATTATCGTTGATCTCGCTTTCTTGAATCCAGGTAGCTTTGTAATATTATCTGCGCCGCGAGCCTATCGGACAGCTTCCTTCTTTTGGCGCGGCTCATATCGCCCTCCAGCATCGCCCTGTCGGCCTGCATACTAGTAAGTCTCTCATCCCAGGTCTTTACCGGAACGCTTATCGTCTTCACGAGCTCATCCACAAATGAGACAGCTTCCCTGGTCTTCTCACTGTAGGTGCCATTCATGTTCAGAGGAAGTCCGACGATCACTTCGCTGACACCATTCGACTCTACTATTCCTTTTATAATAGCCAGATCGCTCTTCAACTCTTTTCGCTGTATAGTATCGAGCCCCTGGGCCGTCAGCAATAATTCATCGCTCATCGCCACGCCTATACGCTTAGTTCCAAAATCAAGACCCAGTATCCTCATATTATCTTAGTTACTTTTCCGTCCTTCTCTAAAAAACGCCTGCCTTCCGCCTTCAGGACTTTCTTAAGGCTATCGAAGCTGCCGACGTCTTCCCATCTGTATGATCCTTTTACACAGTATATATCGTAGGCCTTCTCCATTATCGCGTAGTCTACCGATATATTGGGAAGCATATCGTACCTCTCTTCTATCTTGCGCATATCCTTCATAGGCTCATATATGCTTTTGGCCAGCCTCCTGACGGCACCTAAAAATGTGACCGCTTTAAATATGAATGTCCCGGTATTCCAGAGATAGCCGCCATCTTCGATAAATTTACGCGCCGTTTCTATGTCTGGCTTTTCCACAAACCTCTCCACTTCGTATACCTCGCCCTTTCGCCCTTTGGCCCTTACTCTTATGTACCCATAGCCCGTAGCCGGAAAAGTGGGTTCCAGCCCTATCGTTACCAGCGCCCTGGAGTTGACCTTCACAAAATCGATAGCCTTCTTTAGGGTGCTTAGATATAAGCCCTCATTGCCTATATAATGATCTGCCGGGAGCACCACTATCACCGCATCGCCGGATCTCTTCTTAAGCTCCAAAGAAGCCAGCGCTATAGCCGGCGCGGTATTTTTTGAGGCCTTTTCAAGTAAGAGATTACCTTTAAGTATTTTGGGGGAGCTCTTTCTTATCAGATGCGCCTGTCGCTTATTCGCCACAACTATAATATTTTCCATCGGGAGGATCTTTCTGACCCTTGCGACAGTCTTTGCAAATATGGTCTTCCTATCCTTCGTAACCGAAAGGAATGGTTTGGGCCTTGAAGGCTTCGATAGAGGCTGGAGGCGCTTGCCTATCCCGCCTACGAGTATGACGGCGTATACATTATTTGCAGAGCGCTTGGTATTTTGGGTATCGCGTTTAGTCATTATGAATTGCCTTTGCTAATTTTTTCGAGAAATCCGAAACTTTGGAGATAAGAGCATTATTATTTTTTTGATTATCGGCGATCATCTTGACGATGGCGCTGCCGACGATCACACCATCGGCTATCTTAGCCATATCCCGCGCCTGGCCGGGCGTTGATACTCCAAAACCTACCGCGACCGGCTTACTTGTCATCGACTTTATCTTCCTCACGTTCGAAGCGACTTCGGGGGGCAACTTGCTCCTGGCACCCGTGACGCCGGTTAGGGAGACATAATAGATAAAACCTGTGGAATTCTTTACTATATCCTCTATCCTTTTTCTTGTAGATGTCGGCGCAGCTAAAAATATCGTTGCTATCTTCTCTCTTTTAGCGCACCGGATCAGGTCTTTAGCCTCTTCATAAGGCAGGTCGGGGATTATTACGCCGTCAACCCCGTTATATTTACAGCTTTTGATAAAATTTTCAACACCATATTTTAATACAGGATTGTAGTAAGTCATGAACGCTATCGGTATCTCTGTGGCCCTTCTCAGTTCTTTTACCGCGGCAAATATTACTTTCAAGGTTACGCCTTTAAGAAGAGCCCTATGAGATGCGGCCTGTATAGTGGGGCCATCCGCCAATGGATCGGAAAAGGGTATCCCCAGCTCAATTATATCGACCCCCGCGCCTTCCAGTGCCGGCACCATTCTTTTTGTCGCCGCAAGGCTCGGGTCACCTGCCGTTATATAGGCTATGAATGCTTTTTTCTTGCGTGCTTTAAGGTATTTGAACTTCTTATCAATTCTATTCATTGTTTTTTGATCTCCATCTGCTTCAACATTATCGGATAATTCAAAACGAGCTCATTATTCAGAAATATCTCCACCCAGTATTTACCGGGTGTCTCAAATAATAGATTGTTGAACCGCGAGATTATCGTGTGGTGCGTATCTATATCGGATAATTTGAACGGCTGATCATCCGTCTGGAACACCACCCTCTTCGTGCCGGCATCGATCATGCGTATCTTCTGCGTGAACTCACCTTCACCCTTGCACCACCTGTTAGCGACGAAGAGCGTGTGATGCTTCGCCGGGAATTCCGCAGCATTTATCGCTTCGAAGATCCCGACGAGCATGAACTTCCCGTTATCTTCCCTGCGAACATCGTCGCAGACCACCGAGAACTGCAAATTTGGCCTGATATCCATGCGTTATAACACTCCTCTGACTATATCTATGTCCTTATCACCTCTGCCGGAAAGGCAGACGACGATGATCTTATTTTTAGGCAGCCTCTTTGCAAGCTTCGACGCATAATAAATAGCATGTGACGACTCAAGCGCAGGGATTATCCCCTCGAGCTCTGTAAGCATCTTGAAACCTTCGAGCGCCTGCTTGTCGGTCACCGCGGCGTATTCGGCGCGGCCTGACTCCATAAGCTCGGAATGCTCCGGACCTACGCCCGGATAGTCAAGCCCGGCCGAGATGGAGTGTGCTATTTCGATCTGTCCGTCATCGTCCTGCAATATATAGCTCTTCGAACCGTGCAGCACCCCGACGGAGCCTTTACACAATGTAGCGGCATGTTTATCGGTATCCAGCCCAAGCCCGGCAGCTTCCACTCCGGTGAGCTTCACTCTGTCTTTAAGGAACGAATAGAATATGCCCATCGCGTTCGACCCGCCTCCGACACAAGCCACTATGTGGTCCGGCAGCCTCTTGAATATCTTTAGACTCTCGGCCCTCGCTTCTTGGCCTATCACAGATTGAAAATCCCTGACCATCCCAGGGTAAGGATGAGGGCCCGCTACCGAGCCGATACAGTAGTATGTGGTCCGCACATTCGTCAC
>JAPLMH010000017.1 GCA_026387135.1 Candidatus Omnitrophota bacterium
GAGATATTAAATGAAAAAATTTACTGTAACAGCTTTGGTCGTTTTTGGATTGTTGATTTCAGGTATTGCCTATGCGGGGGCGCCTTTCAATAATCTGGAAGGCGTGGGTGGTGTAGCGTACAATCCGCTAGCTTACCTCGGAGGGTCTAAGTCATCCGATCAGGACAGGGCGGGCCTTGAGAAGACCGGATTTGGCACGATAACTAAGTATATAGGTAAGCCGCAATTCGGGACTTGGTAC
This sequence comes from Candidatus Omnitrophota bacterium, assembly GCA_026387135.1. Lineage (GTDB taxonomy): Bacteria > Omnitrophota > Gorgyraeia > 2-01-FULL-45-10 > 2-01-FULL-45-10 > 2-01-FULL-45-10. The sequence continues at coordinate 242 of JAPLMH010000017.1, forward strand.
GTTAATTTAAGCGATGTAGGCGTAAACTGGTACACGATAGGCGTTTCAGACACGATAGCAGACAGGCTCGAAGTATCGTACGGTTTCGAGAACATAAACCAGAAGGACGCAAAGAGCCATAATAAGAACAATATCGGCGCGAAGTTTCTTGTGGTGCCTGAAAATCTGAACGACTTACAATTTATTCCGGCGATATCGGTGGGAGCCATATATAAAAATACCGATAACGTGCTTAACGTCGGAGGTAAGACGCTCAACAACGGGTGGGATGGATATCTGGTAGCTTCGAAGACCATAACGCAGCTGCCGGTCCCCGTGATCATCTCAGGAGGGGTGCTTCTGACGAACTCATACGCGACCGGAGTCTTCGGATACGATAAGCAGAGTAAGGCCACAGGTTTTGCAAATATCGATGTGGTATTACCGGGAAATTTAGTCGCAGGGTACGAGTATAAGCAAGGCCCGGATTTCAATAATTTCAAGAACGCCGATTATTGGGATATACACGTTGCATGGTTGGCTAACAAAAATCTTTCGCTAGTTGCGGCTTATACATATGCCGGAGACTATAAGTCGGCAAAAGAGGTTGGGTTAGGTAACGGATTTGTAATAAGCGCGCATTACGCGTTTTAACGAGGAGGTTCATGTGGCAGGTGTGTTTTCTGATATAACAAAGACAGTGGGCCACACGCCATTGGTGAGGATAAACAGGCTTGCGGAGGGCCTTAACGCAACGATCCTGGCGAAACTGGAATTTTTTAATCCGCTCTCAAGCGTTAAGGATAGAATTGGCGTTGCCATGGTAGATGACGCTGAAAAAAGAGACGTATTAAAGAAAGATTCCGTTATCATAGAGCCCACGAGCGGGAACACCGGCATAGCGCTTGCTTTTGTAGCCGCGGCCAGGGGGTATAAACTTATTCTTACCATGCCGGATACTATGAGCGCGGAAAGAAGGCAACTATTGAGGATACTCGGGGCAGAGATAGTGCTCACGGACGGAGCCAAAGGCATGCGTGGAGCCGTAGAGAAGGCGGAGGAGCTGGTAAAGAAGACAAAAAACAGTTTTATGCCGCAGCAATTCAATAATCCGGCGAATCCCCGGATCCATCGCGAAACAACAGCTATAGAGATATGGAACGATACCGACGGAGCGGTGGATATATTCGTCGCGGGAGTAGGGACCGGCGGAACGATAACCGGAGTAGGCGAGTTACTTAAGGAGAAGAAGCCCGGGGTGAAGATCATAGCGGTAGAGCCCAAAGATTCACCGGTCCTGTCCGGCGGTAAACCGGGAGCTCATAAGATACAAGGCATAGGCGCGGGTTTTGTGCCGCAGGTTTTGGATCTGAAGATCATAGATGAGATAATAAAAGTTTCTAATGAAGACGCCGGCGAGATAGCAAAAAAGCTGGCGCGTCAGGAAGGCATATTCGCAGGGATCTCGTGCGGCGCCGCCATGTGGGCTGCATTAGAAGTGGCAAAACGTAAAGAGTCGATGGGCAAGACCATAGTTGTCTTATTGCCAGATACCGGTGAGCGTTATCTGTCGACTTGGGTTTATAAAGAGTTTATTACATAGACTGTTGAAAGGAGAAATATAAAGATGGCTAAGACAATAAAAGAGATAAACGAAAAGATAAAGGCAGGCTCGGTGGTGGTGGTCACGGCCGAGGAGGTCATAGACCTCGTCGCGAAAGATGGCTTGGCCGAAACATCCAGAAAAGTAGACGTTGTCACAACCGGGACATTCGGACCGATGTGCTCAAGCGGCGCCTACCTTAATGTGGGCCACGCAAAGCCCAAGATAAAGCTGGGCGGCGGTAAGGTCACTTTAAACGGCATACCGGCATATTCGGGTTTTGCGGCGGTGGATATCTATATAGGTGCTACAGCTATGGCGGATGACGATCCGAGGAACAAAGTCTATCCCGGTGAGTTCAAATACGGCGGCGCGCACGTCATAGAGGAGCTTGTGGGCGGGAAAGATGTTATTCTGGAAGGCACAACATACGGCACCGACTGTTATCCAAGAAAGCACATCAAGACGTATATCAATATAAAGGATGTGAATGAAGCGGTCCTTCTGAATCCGAGGAACTGCTATCAGAATTACAATTGCGCGGTGAATTTATCGATCGAAAAGACGATATACACATACATGGGCGCTTTGAAGCCGAATATCGCCAATGCCAACTATTGTTCCGCGGGCCAGCTGTCTCCGCTTTTGAAAGACCCGTATTACAGGACGATAGGCATTGGCACGAGGATATTCTTGGGCGGCGGAGTGGGCTATGTATATTGGCATGGCACGCAGCATAATCCGTCGGTAAAGAGAAAAGATAACGGTGTACCCCAGGCGCCTGCAGGAACGATCGCGGTGACGGGAGATCTGAAGCAGATGAATGACAAATGGCTGCGAGGGACATCGTTCCAGGGATATGGCGTATCACTCGTGGTCGGGATGGGTATACCGATACCGGTATTGAACGAGGAGATATTGAAGAGCGCCGCGGTAAAGGATGAGGACCTCTGGTGCCAGATAGTAGATTACAGTGAAGATTATCCGCAAGGCAAGGTCGGATCACTCGGCGAAGTGAATTATAAGCAGTTGAAGAGCGGGAAGATATCCGTCAAAGGCAAAGAAGTGCCGACGTCATCGCTCTCGAGTTACTCTAAAGCTCGCGAAATAGCGGAAGACCTTAAAAAGTGGATAGCCGACAAGAAGTTCTTCCTAACTGAATTTGTCCAGGCGCTTCCGGGCGCGGATTCAGGGTACACGTTCAAGCCATTGAAGGAGAGGCCCGTTAAGGAGGAGTAGATGCCGAATTTCGCGCACGTATTCGTTCATTATCTCTACGAGATACTGCCGGCGCTGGCTATAGGGTTCTTTATAAGCGGCCTTGTCCATGAGATGATACCGGAAGACAAAGTGCTGAAGTACCTCGGCACAGGCGGCATCGCGCCGGTATTCTATTCCACGCTCATAGGCACGCTTCTGCCGGTATGCTGCTGGGGCAGCCTGCCGATAGCGGTGAGCTTCTACAAAAAAGGGGCGAGGCTCGGTCCGGTCCTCGCCTTTCTCGTGGCGACGCCGGCCACATCCATAAGCGCGCTTCTCGTCGCATACAGCGTCCTCGGAATAAAATTCGCCGTCTACATATTCTTCGCGGTCATAATAATGGGGATCACCATAGGCCTCATCGGCAATCGTATAAAGTATGTCCCCAGGGGCATACCTGAAAAGATAGCCTGCCCTCATTGCGAAGCAGACTCGAGCCATAAACACACTCATGAGAAGAAGTTTAAAGACAGGATCGTCTCCGCCTTAAAGTACGCCTATATAGAACTCCCCAAAGAGATAGGCGTGGAATTGATAATCGGCATACTGCTCGCAGCGGGCGTCGCAACATTCTTCCCGATAGGAAAACTTATTAAAGCGTACCTTGGAGGATGGATAGGATACGCCTTCAGCATAGTCTTCGGTGTTTTAATGTATATCTGTTCGACAGCAACGGTGCCGCTTGTGGACAGCTTGATGCGCCAGGGATTGAATTCCGGCGCCGGGATGACGCTGCTTCTCATCGGTCCGGTTACAAGTTACGGAACGCTCCTTGTGCTCAGAAAAGAGTACGGGATGAAGGTGCTCACCATATTCCTCTCTTCCCTCATCCTTATATCGCTTCTCCTCGGATTCGGGTTTCAGCTGATAGCCTCTTAATATTTTGACAATACACTAGACGTAATATATACTTAAACTGTATATGCGATGATCTACTAAGGAGGCTTATCCATGGCGAAGAAGAAGAGGCTGTTGTTGGTAGACGACGAAGTCGATTTTGCAGAGTTAGTGAGGACTAGATTAGAAGATAATAATTATGAAGTGATCGTCGCTTATGACGGTGAAGACGGCCTTGAGAAGGCTGAAAGAGAGGAGCCCGATCTGATCATTCTCGATATCATGCTTCCCAAGATAAGCGGATTTGATGTCTGCCGCAAATTAAAGATCGACGAAAATTTTAAGAATATACCCATAATAATGCTCTCTGCGAAGTTTCAACCCAACGACATAACGTTCGGCAAGGCTATGGGCGCCGATGCCTATATAACCAAACCGTTCGAACCTCAGGTCTTGATAGAAAAGATCCGGGAATTGCTGGACAAGAAAAAAGTAAAATAGATGAAATTACTGGTCGTAGCGGTATTTTTAATCGCCTATCTGCTGCTAGTACTTAAAAAGGGCCATCCCTTTATAATTTTGGGCAGCGCAATAGCGGTGCTCTTTGCTTCGCGCTCTCTCGGGCTTAACGAAGCATTATCCAGCATAAATTATAATGTCCTCGGCGTATTTTGGGGGACGATGGTCCTCTCCAGCCTATTTATTAATTCCGCAGTGCCCGCGTATCTTGCCACAAAGCTCGTCGACAGGTCGAAGAACGTAGGCATCGCCATGCTCTCGGTCTGTCTGCTAGCGGGATTCATATCCGCGTTCGTAGAGAATGTGGCCACGGTATTGATAGTGGCGCCCATAGCATTTGAGGTTGCGAAGAAATTAAAGTCGAATCCGGTCCCGTTCCTGATAGGCATAGCCGTCTCGGCGAATCTACAGGGCTGCGCGACTATGGTCGGGGATTCTCCTAGTATAATATTGGCATTATCTAACGGCATGAGCTTCATGGACTTCTTCTGGATGAAGGGGAGGCCCGGCATAACATTCGCCGTCGAGTTCGGCGCGATAGCGGCATTCTATGTCCTGTATCTCCTGTTTAAAAAATACAAACAGCCGGTGACCCAGATCGAGGAGGTCAAGGTAAGAACATGGTTTCCGACTATACTATTGACCATGATGATGCTCTCTCTTGCCGCATCTAGCTTTGTAAAGAACAAACATCCGTACACGATAGCTTTTATATGCATAATCTACGGCATCATAGGACTTGTGTGGCACGAGATAAAACATAAAGAGTCTATCTCGCTCGTTAAAGATCTCGATTGGCACACATTCTTCTTTCTGATAGGGATATTCATTTTGGTCGGGACCCTTTCCCAGAGGGGCATAGTCGACGATGTGGCGAACTTCATAATAAGGCATACTCAAGGGAATCAATTCATAGCTTTCACGATAATAATATGGCTCTCGGTAATCTTATCGGCGTTTATAGATAACATCCCCTATACCATCGCCATGATACCGGTGGCCAAGCTGGTGGCGCAGTCTCTCGGCGTAGGGCCGGAACTTTTTCTTTTCGGGCTTTTGATAGGGACGTCTCTCGGCGGGAACATAACGCCGATTGGCGCTTCGGCAAACGTTGTGGCAGTGGGGCTATTAAGAAAGCACGGCCATCACGTCAAGTTCACCGACTTTGTAAAGATAGGGCTGCCGTTCACATTGGCAGCGGTCAGCGTCGCGTATGTATTTCTGTGGCTTGTCTGGTCAAAATAGGAGGTATCTTGATGAAGAAGATCTTGGCGGTTGCGACGGTATTTATTGCGGGGATAGCTTGCGGTCTGATATTCAACTATGGACCTTTGCATGCACAGGAATCTGTCAATGAGGGCGATATCATGGCGAAACTGAACGAGATATCGGATGGCCAGAAAGAGGTGGTGGCCGCGATAAATTCGATGAAGGAAGAGATCCAGATAATCAAAATAAGGGTTACGCAGAGCCAATAATCATGGCAAACGAGAATATATCGTACATAGTGGCGTTGGTGGCGGGGATCCTGACATACCTGTCGCCGTGTCTTTTGCCGATGATACCGGCCTTCATCACCTATATTACGGGGGTCTCTTTCGCCGATTTTAAGGATGAAAGCAAGAGAAGTGAGGTTCGGAGGAAGACGATCATACACGCGCTCCTCTTCATCACGGGCTTTTCTCTCATATTTATAGCGTTGGGACTTACGGCAACTTTATTGGGCAAGACGCTCTTTCATTATCAAGAATTTATACGTATTGCCGGCGGCGCGCTGATAATGTTATTCGGCCTGCAGCTTGCCGGTATACTGAAGATCAACTTTTTTATAAAAGAGAGAAAGTTCAGTGTTGCCACTAAGAGCGCCAGCTACTTAAGTTCATTTTTAATAGGGGTGACTTTTGCGGCGGCATGGACGCCGTGCGCCGGGCCGATACTCGGCTCGATCCTGGTTTTGGCGGGAGCGAAAGCGAACGTAGTCATGGGGGCTAAGCTTTTAACCGTATATTCTATAGGCATAGCGATCCCATTCTTCATAACGGCGCTTTTGGTGAATACGTTTCTGGAACACATGAATAAGCTGCAAAAAATATTAAGTGTATTCAATAAGATAGGCGGCGTTTTCCTGGTGGTGGTAGGGTTTTTAATGGCGACAAATTATCTCGCGGTGATATCCGATAGAGTTTTCAGTTCGTTCGCAAAATAAATAAAGGAGGTTCAATATGAGGCTGGGAAAAGTATTTATCTTTGTATTTGCCCTTTTAATGTTGGGTGCCTGTTCTCAAGGTAGCGCTATCGAGATCGGCTCTGATGCGCCGGATTTTTCGCTTGCTGACATTAACGGCAATAAGGTGAGCCTGTCTAACTTTAATGGCAAAGTGGTGATACTCGATTTCTTTGCCAGTTGGTGCCCTCCATGTAAGATGGAGATACCGGACTTTATTGCGCTGGAAAAGACTTACGGCGACAAGGGTTTCGCGATGATAGGCGTGGCTTTGGTGAGCGCCGTTGAAGCAAAAGAGTTTGCCGGTAAGATGGGCATAAATTATCCCGTCCTGGTGGATGATGGAAAGGCGAGCGAGATCTACGGACCCATACGTTCCATTCCGACCACATTCATTATTGATAAGAGCGGTAAGATAGTGAAGATTTACATAGGCTACCGTGAAAAAGCAGTATTTGAGGCAGATATAAAGGGACTATTGAAATGATAATAACGAAGAAGAAAGATCTAAAAGAGATAATCAAATACCTCGGCGAAGAGAAGAAGGTCTTTCTTGTGGGGTGCGGAGAGTGTTCGACCACTTGTAAGACAGGCGGCGAGGACGAAGTAAAAGCAATAAAAGAGGCCCTCGAAAAAGCGGGGAAGGTCGTGACGGGACACAGTATTCCTAGCGCACCTTGCGTAGCCGCAAAAGTTAAGCTGGAGCTCGCAAAACACAGAAAAGCGATAGAGTCCTCCGACGCGATCTTAGTACTCGCTTGCGGGCTCGGCATACAGTCGGTGAAAGAGAATATGCGCGTCCAGAAGCCGGTCCATGTCGGCTGCGACACTCTTTTTATGGGCGCGATAGACGCTGGCGGCTCATTTCTGGAGAGATGTTCGGCCTGCGGAGACTGCGTATTGGAGCTTACCGGTTCGATCTGTCCTATTACCCGCTGCGCGAAGGGTCTGATCAACGGGCCATGCGGCGGGCAGAACAAGGGCAAGTGCGAGATCGACAAAGATATGGATTGCGCGTGGATACTGATCTATAACGAGCTGAAGAAACAGGGCAAGCTCAACTTGCTCAAAGAAAAACGTTCCCCAAGAGACCATTCTAAAACCTCCAAACCGCGGCAACTCTCGCTATAAAAGAATTTTAGTTAATGAGAGAAGGTTTTTTGCTTTATACTTGACTATTCTTGTCAGGTATGAGAGAATGTTCTCATGAAGCTTTCCACTAAATCTACATATGGATTGAGGGCGATGGTGAATATCGCGATGGCCAAGGATGGCAGCGCTATATCCATTAATGACATCTCAAAAAGAGAGGGCATATCCAGTATATATCTGGAGCAATTGCTGAATAAGCTGAGACGCGAGAATCTTGTGAAGAGCGTAAGAGGCCCGTCGGGCGGCTATATGCTTTCCAAAGCGCCGCGCCGGATAACTGTCGGCGATATAGTAAAGACTTTAGAGGGAAGTATCACGCCGGTGGATTGCGCTGGCGGACGTGAAGGCTATAAGAGTGTGTGTAATCACAAAGATACATGTGTGGCAAAGACTGTATGGGCAAAGTTAGCGAAAGCTATCGATGATTGCCTGGAGTCGGTGACGCTGGAAGATCTTTGCGGTAAAAAATAAAGAGGTCGATATGAGAAGAGTATATCTGGATAATAACGCGACGACGAGGATGAGAGAAGAAGTCCTGGAGGCGATGCTGCCGTTCTATAAGGACGTGTACGGCAATGCTTCCAGTATCCATCAGTTCGGCAGGCCCGCCAGAAAAGCGATAGACGCGGCGAGGATCCAAGTGGCGGAGCTCTTAGGCGCTGCACGCCCCGAAGAGATCATATTTACGTCCGGTGGCACCGAGAGTGACAACTTCGCTATCAGAGGCGTTATGCAGGCATTAAAAGCAAAAGGGAATCACGTCATAACAACCGTAATAGAACATCACGCCGTGTTAAATACATGTAAAGCTCTTGAAAAATACGGGTACAAGGTCACATTTCTAGGAGTAGATAAATACGGTGTCATAAACTTAGAGGAACTAAAGAGAGCCATATCTAACAAGACCACGCTTGTTACGATCATGTATGCAAATAATGAAGTGGGAACCATAGAGCCGATCATCGAGATAGGTAAGATAGCAAAGGCGGAGGGCATATATTTTCATACGGACGCGGTGCAGGCCGTCGGAAAATTGGATTTCGCGGTCAAGGATATGAATATAGATCTTCTCTCGATCTCCGGCCATAAGATATATGGTCCGAAAGGCATTGGAGCTCTCTATATTAAAAAAGGAACGAAGATAGCTCCTCAAATATTGGGCGGGCATCATGAGATGGCTAAGCGCGCCGGCACGGAAAATGTCGCCGGCATCGTGGGCTTAGGAGAGGCCGCCCGGCTCGCGAAGAGGGATATTCCGGATGAGAGCAGGATAAAGGAGCTGAGGGATTATTTGTATAAAGGGATAACGTCCAGCATTGAAGATATTCATTTGAACGGCCATCCCGAAAATAGATTACCGAACACATTGAATGTAAGTTTTACATATCTGGAAGGGGAGTCGATAATATTAAACCTGGATATGGAGGGGATCGCCGCATCGACAGGATCGGCCTGCACCTCGGGCACGCTCGAACCTTCGCATGTACTGACGGCTATGGGCCTTGACGCGGTAAACACTCAAGGCTCTGTAAGATTTTCATTAGGCAGAGATAATACGAAAGAGGATATGGATTATGTGATAGGGGTATTGCCGCCGATCATAAAGAGGTTACGCGCTATGTCCCCCTTGTACGAGAAAGGGAAATAAAGATGGAAGGACAATATTCAGATAAAGTGATGGAGCATTTCAGGAACCCGCACAACGTCGGCGAGATCCCAGACGCGGACGGCATCGGCAACGTGGGAAATCCCGTCTGTGGCGACATCATGAGACTTTATATTAAAGTCGATAAGAATGAGGTTATCACGGACGCGAAG
>JAPLMH010000048.1 GCA_026387135.1 Candidatus Omnitrophota bacterium
CCGGTAGCTGTGTTGGCGAATTTAGTGATAGTGCCGGCGCTATTTGTACTGACAGTAGTTTCATTCGTATTCCTTTCTTTAAACCTTATCGGGGCCGTTTTTTGCCTGGGCTGGATGGGGATAGTGCTTTCACAGCTCACCCGGGCGACTTTCTACATAAATCATCTCTTTGCCGTAGTGCCTTTATCTTACATAAGGATCCCTGCGCCGTCGCCATTTTTCATATCGGCCTACTATGCTTTTCTGGCGTATATATTATTCACAAAGAAGAGAAAGTATATCCCTATAGTAGCGCTGGCGTTATTGAATATATTTATCTGGAGCCAGGACCTTAGCCATGGGGGCAAGCAGCTGAAGATAACATTTCTCGACGTGGGAAAAGGCGATTCTCTTGTAGTGCAGTTTCCGGCATTGGGCACCATGCTCATAGACGGAGGCTCCGGCGGCGTAGAAGGGATGTCGGATGCAGGGAAGTCCGTAGTGGCGCCATACTTGTGGAATAATGATATACGAAAGCTCGACCTCGTGGTGGTCACTCATTTTCATGAAGATCATCTGGGCGGGTTGTTCTATATCCTAGAAAATTTTAAAGTGGGCTGTGTGATAGATAACGGCGAGCCATCATCTGCCGATATGGCGCTATACGAAAAGTATACCGGGATCATCAAAAAAAACAGGATACGCAGGATCGTAGTCAGTGATGGGGACGAGATAACCGGTTTCGGCCGTGCTAAGATATTTGTTCTCAATCCGGTAAGGGATGCTGGGGACGTCGACCCCAATGACAGCTCGATCGTGCTGAAAATAATTTACAATGATTTCAGCGCTCTGCTTTGTGGAGACATCTCAAGCACGGCGATGGAGCACGTCATGACTTACGGCGAGCTTTTGAGGTCGGACATTATTAAGATACCGCATCATGGCGGGAACGTAGGGGATAGGAGAGTAGTGAAAAGATTTTTGGATCTCGTTTCACCGCAAGTTTCTGTGACGAGCTCCGGGGGAAGATATAGATCCTCAAGGATATCCAGAGACACGCAGGAGTTGATCGACTCTTTTGATTCAGTTAATTACGGGACAAAGAGAGAGGGCGCTATAATTATAGCCTCCGATGGGGCGCATTTCAAAGTCACGCCATTTCGTAAAAATAACTAACTTTTTTATATTTTACCTTGACAAATAGCATATCGTGTGGTATATTTGCGTCAACGAGAAATAATACATATTATTATTGTAGCTTTAGCAAAAGGAAAGGTAGAAATAAATGATGGAGACGCGTACGGATAACGTAACAGAGAGGCGTCGATTTCAGAGGATAGATTCAAATCTTCCTGTACGATATAAAAATATCAAGACGGCCACAGTCCCTATGGGATCGCTCACCAAAGATATCGGTGAGGGTGGTATCCGTTTTAAGACCAATGAGTTTATTTCTCTTGCCTGCCGACTCGTAGTAGAGATAACCTTGCCGACGGTGCAGAGGCCGATCAAAGCCATCTCCAAAGTGGCGTGGATACGCAAGCTATCAAGCGGAGAGCAGTATGAGCTCGGTAATCAGTTCCTGGAGATCTCGAAAGAGGACAGGAACCTCATCACCGATTACGTAAGCCGTTTGAACGGCGCGGCTCTCTAAAAACGATCAGCATTTTTCTTTGACCTTCAAAGCCCCGCGTGGTATAATTCATTCCTCCTTATGATCAAGAAATGTATCTTCACTATAGCGCTATTTTCCCTGGTAGGCATATCAGTTCTTTCCGGCGTTGCCAATGCATATTGGATCTGGACCCCGGAAACTAAAAAATTCACAAATCCCAAATACGCGGTAAAAGACAGCCCGAAAGAACAGTTAGATTGGGCGATGAGTTTCTATAACGCCAAGGACTTCCAGAGGGCCGCGACCGAATTCGAAAAACTCGCCAAGCAGTATGAATTTTCCGAACACGCTTCCAAGGCCCAGTACTATGTAGGCCTCTGCTACGAGAATATGAACAAGTATTACACCGCCTACCAGAACTACCAGAAGGCTATCGATAACTTCCCGCACATAGCGAACACCGAGGAGATCCTGGCCCGGGAGTTCGCCATAGCGAATTTATATCTAAGTAAGCCGGGCCCCAAAGTTCTCGGTACGGATATAATGGCGCCCCTGGATCGCGCGGTGGAGATATTCAAGAAGATCGTGGAGAACGCCCCTTACGGTAAATTCGCCGAAGAGTCGCAGTTCAAGCTGGGTGAGGCGCTGAAGAAGAGCGAGAGGTATGAAGAGGCTGTCCAGGCATTCCACAAGATCGTAGAAGATTATCCGAAATCGAAGCTAGCCACCCAGGCGATGTATGAGGAGTCGAACTGCGCGTATAAAGCGTCTTTGAAACCTGCTTACGATGCTGCGGCCACTGATAATGCTATAAAGACATTTGCGAAGTT
>JAPLMH010000119.1 GCA_026387135.1 Candidatus Omnitrophota bacterium
AAGCTGCTTACCGCTTATGGTGCCGTCGTAATAGTTGAGAAAGGCGCAGGAGTATTATCAGGATTCAGCGATGAGGAGTACACGGAATCCGGCGCGACGATCGTGGGAACGGCAAAAGAGGTGTGGGATCGTGCCGCTATAATAAAGAAGGTCAAGGAACCGATGGGAGCGGAGCTCGATATGATGCGTCCGGGACAGACTATATTTACCTATCTGCACCTTGCCTCACCGGAACTCAGATCGCTTACCGAAGAGCTCGTTACGGGCGATGTCAATGCTATAGGATACGAAACTATCGAAACGGACGAGAGCGGAAAAAAAGTTACTCCGTTGTTGAGGCCTATGAGCGCAATAGCCGGAGATCTCGGTGGGTACTTCGCGATGTTCTACCATCTTGCATCTAATATCTCGGAGCATGAAGGAGTCAAAAAAGTAGTGCTCGACCGCGCCGGGAGTGATATGGCCGCGTGGGTAAAATCCCATTACCCGGAAGCGGAAGAATTTAAGGGTCTTATGCTAGATAAGAAGGCCGTGATACTCGGAGGCGGAATCTCCGGAGAGCATATGGCGCAAAGACTTCTCGAGGCGGGAGCTACGGTTACCATCACCGATACTGATGAAGCGCGTCGAAAGGAACTTGAGCGAATATTCGATAAGTATATACAGGATGGGCGGCTTACGGTGGTGGATCCCGGGTCCGATATCAATAATCCTTCCAAAGAGCTGAAGGAGATATATAAATCCGCAGATATAATGGGAGGGTGCATATTATTACGTGGAGGGGTCGCTCCGAAGATGAGTAAAGAGCTGCTGGCCGAGATATCGAGTCCGAATAAAGGCGGCAGGGCAAAGACCATAGTGGATATAGCGCTCGATCAGGGCGGAAACTTCTATGGCTCGCATTCAAGGCCCTATGACGATCCCGTATTTGTGGATCAATACGGCAACAGGCGTTTCTGCGTGACGAACATGCCTGATGCGGTAGGCCGCGTGGCATCGATAGAGCTCGAGAAGACCAATATAGCGCTGCAGATCGCGCTGGCGATGGGCTTTGAAGAGGCAAGGCGCGTATTCCCGGAACTGGAAAGCGGCCTTAACGTAGCGGGCGGCAAGATAATATGCAAGGCGGTGTCGGATTCGTATGCGGATGTAAAGGGCAGGGAAGACTTGCTTGCCGCCACAAAATTTTTGTCCTTGGGGTACTTCACGGACAATGCAAAATTTATAAATAGTCTGGTAGATGCAACGAACGATACCTATTGGGATGGGGATAAGGAAGTCATCATAGCCTTAAGCGGTGCACTGCTGAAAGCCGGGCAAAAGGGCGATTACCTTGAATTCCTCAATAAAATAAGGATCAATGAAAACGAAAAGATACAGTTGCGCGTTCAGGCAAGCATAGCGATCCATGAGGCGGGTTATCGAAAAGAGTCGGAAGAGAAGTTTTGGATGGAAACGGTAAGCAAGCGAGGCTTGCATAATTATGCGCGAATAAGCGCGGCTGCAGCGTTAGTAAAAGCACGTTATGCCGGGACGGGCATGATTGACCTGGAGAATACGAAATATCTGTTCGTAATCCGCGCGCTTAAAAGAGCGCTTATGTCCGTAATCATTAAGGGTGAAACGACAAGAAAGACCGGTGTTCGCGCAACAGAGGATACGGATCCGGAGCACAGCATGCCGGGTGTCAGATTGCGCATCCTGGCAATGGGAGCTTTGTTGTGGTCAGGCATAGATGTAGAAAAGAATCTTTCGGATCTCAGAAAGATTCATTCGGATATCAACGTTGCTATGAGCATCAGAAATGAAGCTCAGGCCGAATTGTTGAGTTATGAGCGAAGGAAAACCGCGCAGGTGCCGTCCGCGGCAAGCAGTGTGCGGCTTTCGCATCTTGCAAGGCATGAATTTATCAATGCCCTGATAAAGATGTTCTTGCGACTGAACAAGGTGGATAGGGAAGGGTTCTTGCTGGAGCAGACGATAGATCATATAAAATTTTACTGGTTCGGTGAAAAATATGGCAAGAATAGCACATTTCTGGATGTATTCAACAAACTTGTGGAGACTGAGGCCCGCCGGCAGAAGAGGATCGGACCTACGTATAATGACGAGATCAGTGTCGCTAAAATGATGGTAAGATTGGCTGGTTTCGGGAAGATGAAAGTGGATCAAAACTTTTTGCGGGAACTTAAAGAGCGTCTCGGCCAGCCCATGATCGAACACCTGTCCGTTTATAAAAATAATTCCGTATACGCGATGAGATCGCATATCGGCCTGGCCCTGATCATTAAAGATCATGCCAAGCTGGAAGGTAAGCTCCACAGAGCGGCTATGGAAGGCACATTTGGAGGCGATAAGAAAGACCGTGAAGCGCAATATGAAAAATGGAGAAGAGCCCCCAACAGTATGAGGCGCGTGGCGTTGCAACTTGAAGATGAAAAAATTTCTATGCACCAAACCATGAGCTACAATGAATTTGCGCAATGGGCTCATGATAAAGCAGAAGAGCGATATCCATTATCCGGTCGGACGGCGCCAGCCCAACATGCTGTTTTACATGATGGTGCAATCATGGGGCCTCAAGTCCCTGCGTCAGGTATCGGTCCATCCGATAGTGATGATGAGCTGGTCTTGGCTCCGATAGAATCCGACCGTCATGATGCATCTTTACCCAAGGGAGAGGTTACCGGTATTAACAGTATATTCAGTGCTCATGGTACACATATAGGCGGAGTTGAAAAAATGTCTGCGCCGCCTGAGGCTCGTAGAGGAGATCTGCTGCCCGGTACCGGCATAGGTGGGGAGCGGCAAAACATAGGCCTGGGAGGCACCGATATTCCGGAATTTCGCGCAATCCCTGTTTTGTCGTTGCCGGAAGAGTACTATGCGAATGGACTGGATGTTGGTTCATTGGCCGGCGAAATAAGCGGAATGGGTTATCCGATACGTATAGACGAAAAATCGGCACTGATATTCTCGGAGAAGGTGACGTTCGATAACGGGCTTGGCATACTATTGCCTAAGCTAGCGAATTCCGGGATAAAAGTGGCCGTAATCGCTACTAATGATACACAGAGAAAGCTCATAGATAGGCTCAACTCAGGTAAGCCGGAGAACCAGAAGATAGTATATGCCGGGAGCATAGCGGAGGCTACTACAAGGATAAAAGCCGCCAGGTTCTTCTATTTCAAGATAGAGGCTGAAGCCGACGCCGGAGTAAATGGCGTAACAAATATTACGATCATTGCCAAAAAGATCATAAAGATACTCGGCAATGTCTGCGGTATAAGTGACGCGAGGCTGCTCGAGCAGATGTATGAGGCCGCGAGGAAGTTCGCCGAAGCCGCATAATCAAAAAAAACGGGTTTATTTAAAGCAGGGGAGGCCTAAACCTCCCCTGCTTGTCTTTATATGCTAATTATGATATTATGTGAAACATTATGATAGTCGATACACATTGCCATCTCGATTTTAAGGATTTTGATGCGGACCGGGAGGCTGTCCTGGATAGGGCCGTTAAGGCCGGCGTGGCGCGGATCATCAATGTGGGCAGTTCGCTTTTGGGGAGCCGGCGCGCCGCAGAGCTCGCAAACAAACATGAGATAATATACGCGTCAGTTGGGGTGCACCCGCACGACGCCTCATCAGTTACGGATAAGGTGTATGAAGAGCTGAAAGCGTTGGCCGGCAATAAGAAGGTCGTCGCCATAGGCGAGGTGGGCTTAGATTACTACAGGAACCTATCGGCAAAAGATAAGCAGATAGAAGCTTTTAAAAAATTCATCCACCTTGCCGGATCGTTGAAACTGCCGTTAATAATCCATTCAAGAGAAGCCAGCCAGGACCTTATCGATATCCTGAGGTCTGAAAAGACCAAAGAACAGACGGGAGTGATACACTGTTTTTCCGGAGATGAGAAGTTCTTAAAAGAGTGCTTAGCGTTGGGCCTTAACATATCATTCACATGCAATCTGACCTTCAAGAAGGCTCTAGCTTTAAGAGAAGTCGCCAAAACCGTGCCGATAGAAAAGGTCCTTCTGGAGACGGACGCGCCGTACCTTGCCCCGGAGGCCATGCGCGGCAAGAGGAACGAGCCCGCGTATCTGACGTACCTGGTCGACGAATGGGTTAAGTTGACGGGCCTCTCTAAAGAAGATATCGAAAGAATAACTACGCATAACGCAAATGAGCTCTTTAAGTTGGGCCTAAAAAAGGAGAGTTCGAAGATAGCGTACGAAATACGGGATTCCTTATATCTCAATATAACCAACGAGTGCACGAATAAATGTAATTTCTGCGTCAGAACACAGACGTCATTCGTGAAGGGGCATAATCTAAGGCTCGACAAGGAGCCGACAGTCGAGGAGATCCTGAAAGCGGCCGGCGATGTGAAGAGGTACAGAGAGATAGTATTCTGCGGATACGGCGAACCAACGACAAGGCTCGAAGTGGTAAAAGCGGTTTGCAGGGAATTAAAGAAGCAG
>JAPLMH010000065.1 GCA_026387135.1 Candidatus Omnitrophota bacterium
ACCGGCCCAGATCGTTGTATCGAACGGCGCCAAGCACTCGCTCTACAACATATTCCAGGCGATATGCGAAGAGGGTGATGAGGTCATCATCCCGGCACCCTACTGGTTGAGCTATCCCGCCATGGTCAATATGGCGGAAGCAAAGAGCGTATTTGCGCCTACGAGCGCTTCAAACAACTTTAAGTTGACCGAAAAGGACCTGGCATCCAAAATTACGGCCAAGACCAGGTGCCTGGTACTTAACAGTCCGTCTAACCCCACAGGCTCTCTGTATGGAATGGATGAGCTTAAGATGGTCGCCAGGCTCGCAGTTAAACATAAATTTTATGTCATAAGTGATGAGATCTATGAAAAGCTGGTCTATGATAATAAGCCGTACGTCTCCATAGGCTCGCTGGGGAAAGATATACACGACCTGACTATAACGGTGAACGGAGTATCGAAGAGCTATTCCATGACCGGCTGGCGCATAGGTTATGCCGCGGGACCCATTGAGGTCATGAAAGCGATAGCTAACGTGCAGAGCCATGCTACCTCCAACCCCTGTTCAATAAGCCAGAAAGCGACACTTGCCGGATTGGAAGGCGATCAAAAATTTATATCGGATATGAGGGCGGAGTTCCAGAAGAGGCGAGACCTGATGGTCTCGCGCTTAAACAGTATGAAGAATATATCCTGCATCAAACCGGAAGGCGCTTTCTATGTATTCTGCGACATATCGAAATTCAAACAGGGATCGGCAAAGATAGCCAACAGGCTGCTTGAAGAGGCCAGAGTTGCTGTGATACCGGGAGAGCCTTTTGGAGCCGATTCATTCATAAGGTTCAGCTTCGCAACAAGCGTAGGGGCGATAAATAAGGGCCTCGACAGGATTGAGGAGTGGGCAAATAAAAATGGCTAGCACTATAGCTGAAAAGATATTATCAAATCATTGCGGCAAAGATGTAAGAGCAGGCGACATATCGGTCTGCGACGTGGACTTCTGTTTTGGCCAGGACGGGACAAGCTCTATCGTCATAGACAGCTTCAGGAAGCTCGGCCTCGGTAAGGTCTTCGACAAAAATAAGTTCTGCATGGTGATCGACCACTCCGCGCCGAGTCCCAATATCGGGGTCTCCGAGATCCATAAGAAGATGAGGACATTCGCAAAAGAGTTCGATCTTGGGCTGTATGACTCCGGATGCGGGGTCTGCCACCAGATAGTCCCGCAATACGGGCACGTAACATGCGGCGACCTCGTTTTGGGAGCGGATTCCCATACCTGCACTTATGGAGCGATAAATGTATTTTCCACCGGCGTGGGGTCGACAGATATAGCCATTACGCTGGCAAGCGGCAAGAACTGGTTTAAGGTCCCTGAGACTATCAAAGTCATCGTAAAGGGCAAGCTGCCTGTTGGGGTATACTCAAAAGATATAATATTGCATATTGCCAAAGATATAGGTTCTAACGGCGCCACATACAAGTCAGTGGAATTTTACGGCGAAGCCATATCGGACTTGAGCGTCGATGCACGTCTGACGATATCGAATATGGCGGTCGAGATAGGAGCCAAAATAGGCATAATGGAGGCGGATAACAAAGTATTGAAGTGGGTTGCCGGGAAATCGAAGAGAGCGCCCAAACCCGTCCAGGCGGATATCGGCGCGCGATACGTAGCGGTGAAGGAGTATGATATATCGAAGCTGTCGCCGCAAATAGCGAAACCGCATGCTGTAGACAATGTTTCGGATGTCGGAGAGCTTGCCCAGCAAAGGATAGACCAGGCATTTCTGGGCACATGCACCAATGGGCGGCTTGAAGACCTGGAGATCGCGGCAAAGATACTGAAGAGGAATAAAGTTAATCCGGAAGTAAAGTTTATCATAGCTCCCGCCTCAAGGGAGATATTTCTCGAGGCTTCGAAGAAGGGCCTGATCGATATATTCATAGAGGCGGGCTGCGTCGTGGTAGGTCCTGGCTGCGGGCCGTGCGTAGGCACGCATAACGGGATCCTGGCCGACGGAGAGGTCGCTATATCCACCGCGAACAGGAATTTTAAGGGGAGGATGGGGAACCCGAATTCGTTCATCTATCTTGCATCTCCGGCGACGGTTGCCGCATCCGCCATAAAGGGGAGTATCGCCGACCCGAGAGAATATAAGAAGAGGCTCTCATGAAGAAGGCTAAAAGATCAAAAGCTCGCAAGGCCGTAAATAAAAAGAAAAAACTTAAAGTCGCCGAAGAGGTAAAGGCGCCCGTCTTAACTCAGCACTTTGCCAGACGACTGAAGGTCCAGGACAATATCAATACGGATTACGTCATCTCAGGAAGGTACAAGTTCAGGATCCAGGATCCTAAAGAGCTTTGCAAGCATATATTTGAGGATATAGACCCGGAATTTGCGGCGCGTGTCAGGAAGGGCGATATACTTGTGGCCGGCGAAAATTTCGGGTGTGGTTCGTCCAGGGAGCAGGCGCCTCAGTCACTAAAGACGGCGGGATTCTACGCTGTGATCGCGAAAAGCTTTGCCAGGATATTCTACAGGAACGCTTTCAATATCGGCCTCATGCTGATCGAATGCAATACCGGATTTATCGATGACGGTGATACTGTGGAACTTGACATAGAAAGAGGAAAATTAAAAGATGTAAGTAAGGGATTAGTCTTCGATGTAAAGCCGATACCATATGTGATGAAGAAGCTGTTGGAAGACGGCGGAGTAATAGAGCACTTTAAGAAATATGGGGGATTTTCGTTCCATGAGCAAACATAATATCACTTTGATCCCGGGAGATGGCATAGGGCCGGAGCTTGCCGATGCGGCGAAGAGATGCGTGGATGCGCTCTCTCTCGATATCAAATGGGAAGTTGTGCCGGCAGGCCTGGATGCTATAGAAAAATATAAGACGCCTCTACCAGCGCATACTCTAGATTCCATAAGAAAGAACAAAGTGGCCATAAAGGGCCCCATCACGACACCGGTCGGAACAGGCTTCAGGAGCGTGAATGTGGAGCTCAGAAAGACGCTCGACCTGTATGCCTGCTTGAGGCCTTGCAAAACCTATAAAGGGGTCCGTTCGAAATACGACAACATAGACCTGGTTATAGTCAGGGAGAATACCGAAGATCTTTATGCGGGCATAGAATTCGAAAAGGGATTACAGGATACCAAGGATCTGATAGTGACCCTTGAGAAGATGAGTCAAAAGAAGATAAAGCCGAACTCGGCCATAAGCATAAAGCCTATATCCGTAGAAGGCACAAAGAGGATAGTGAAGTTCGCTTTCGAGTATGCGCTGAAGAACAACAGGAAGAAGGTCACGGCCGTCCATAAAGCGAATATCATGAAGTTCACTGACGGATTATTCCTTGAGGTCGCCCGGGATGTGGCTAAAGGTTATGAAGGCAGGATAGCCTTTGAGGCCAGGATAGTGGACAATATGTGTATGCAGCTTGTACAGAAACCTGAGGATTATGATGTGCTGGTCCTGCCGAATCTTTACGGCGATATAATCTCGGATCTTGCGGCTGGGCTCATAGGCGGGCTGGGCGTAGCGCCCGGAGCCAATATCGGCAACGGCATAGCCGTATTTGAGCCTACCCATGGCAGCGCCCCGAAATACAAAGGCATGAATAAGACGAATCCTACGGCTATCATACTTTCGGCCGTACTGATGTTAAAATATATAGGCGAAGAGAAGGCTGCCAACCGGCTCGATTCTGCGGTCGCATCAGTGATCGCGGAGGGTAAATTCGTTACATATGATCTTAAGAGTGATAGAAACGATCCCACCGCGGTCGGGACTAAAGAGATGGCCGACGCGATAATAAAGAAGATTAAATGACAAAGAAAGTATCCATTATAGGGGCAGGCGCGGTAGGAGCCACTCTGGCTCATCGTGTGCTGGAAAGCGGCATAGCTGATGTAGTCCTGTTGGATATATTCAAGAACATAGCGCTGGGCAAGGCTATGGATCTTTCAGATGCATCTGCCGTAGTAGCCCACGAACGCACCATTATCGGCACAGATGATTACAAAGATATAGAGTCTTCCGACATAGTCGTTATCACCGCCGGATTGCCGAGAAAACCAGGGATGACCAGGGACGAGCTCATCTCGAAGAATGCCGGAATAATAAAAGACGTTGCGCTCAAGGTCAAAACCCACGCGCCCAAGTCGATCATAATAGTAGTGACGAATCCGTTAGACGTGATGACATATCTTACGTACAAAATTACCGGCTTTTCTAAAAATAGAGTGATCGGAATGGCAGGTCTTTTAGATGGCTCAAGATTCATATATTTAATAGCAAGTGCGCTGGGAGTGCCGAGGTCCTCGGTAGAAACCTATGTCCTGGGAAGCCATGGCGACACAATGGTCCCGTTGATCTCAAAGACTAAAGTTGACGGTAAGCCGGTGACCGAGGTCATGGATAAAGCAAAACTCCAGGCGATAGTAAAGCGGACCTGTGACCGAGGCGCTGAGATAGTCTCGCTATTCGGCTCAGGAAGCGCATTCTATTCACCAAGCGCGGCTGTATTCAAGATGATAGAGTCTATTCTTAAAGACAAGAAAGAGACTGTTGCCGCTTCCGCTTATCTTGAAGGGGAGTATGGACTCAACGATCTTTATATAGGTGTTCCGTGCAAGATAGGTAAAGACGGTATAGAAAAAATAGTAGAGTTCGATATTTCGGCAGACGAGAAGGCGGCACTTGCAAGATCTGCAGAGGCTATTAAGGTTTTAAATAAGCTATTGCAATGAAAGCCTACGACCTCATCATCATAGGTTCAGGGCCCGGCGGTTATATAGCGGCTCTCTATGCTTCCCGCTTCAAAAAAAGCGTATGTGTCATGGAGAAGGCCGAGCTCGGCGGAACCTGCCTGAATAGAGGCTGCATACCCACAAAAGCGATGCTCCATTCGGCGTCGTTACTTTCCACAATAAAAGGATCCTCTGAATACGGCATAGAAGTTTCCGCAATTACTGTAAATTTTCCAGCTATCACCGCGCGCAAAGATCTGGCGGTCGCGCGCTTAAGAGCTGGAGTAGAGACTCTCTTTAAGGCAAACAAGATAGATCTGATGCACGGCGATGCAAAGCTTACCGGCGCGAATACCGTAACTGTCAATGGAGAAAAATACAGCGCCAAGGACATAATAATAGCTACGGGCTCCAGACCCGCGGCTCTGTCCGGTATACCATTCGACGAGAAGAGAATATATTCAAGCGACGGGATCTTCGGTTTAAAAGATATTCCCGATTCCATTACCATCGTGGGCGGAGGAGTCATAGGATGCGAGTTTGCAAGCCTCTTCAATGCGTTGGGCTCGAAGGTCGCTATAGTCGAGATATTGGACAGGCTATTGCCCGCGCAGTCTAAAGATATTTCCAGAAAGCTCGAGACCATATTCAAAAAAAGAGGCATAGATCTCCGCACATCCACGAAATTTGAGCCGGGATCGGAATCCCAAAAAATACTTGTGGCAGTGGGGCGCAAGCCCAATACGGAGGA
>JAPLMH010000070.1 GCA_026387135.1 Candidatus Omnitrophota bacterium
ATCTTATCAGTAACGCCATTAAATTTACAGACGAAGGTTCGATATCGGTGAGCACTCATCTGGACAATGAATATATCCGGGTTTCTGTAAGCGATACAGGGCCCGGCATAAAAGAGGATGACGTTTCGAACCTATTCAAAAAGTTCATTCAGCTGGAAGGCGGCATGGAGAGAAAGCACGCCGGCACGGGTCTGGGGCTCGTCATATGTAAATATATGATAGAAAATCACAGGGGGCGTATCTGGGCGGAATCTAATTCAGGCAAAGGGGTCACATTTCATTTTGCACTACCGATCGTCAAAATGGAGGGTACCAAAGATGGGTAAGAGGATACTCCTGATAGAGGATGAAAAGGACATGGTGGCTGCTATAACATTCAGGCTGGAAAGCGCAGGATACACGATAATAGCGGCGTACGACGGTATGGAGGGGCTTGATAAGGCAAGAAGCGAAAATCCGGACCTTATAATACTGGATCTCATGCTGCCCAAGATGAACGGGTATAAAGTATGCGCGGCTTTAAAGACGGACGAAAAGTATAAAAAAATTCCCATACTGATACTTTCAGCAAAAGCTCAGGAAGTGGACAGAAAGATGAGCGAGGAGGCGGGAGCGGATATCTACATGTCGAAACCTTTTGAGGCACAGGAACTTATGACTAATATAAAGAATCTTTTAAAGGAGTGATAATCGATTTGCAAAAATGCCATTTATATGATATATTTACATCAAATATATCATGACTAGCATTATAAAGAATAAGATAATAATATCCTCGTCCATATTAATCCTTCTATCCGTTTTTTTCTCATCACCCTCCATCGCGCAAGCTCCGCCACGCGCCCCATCCGGAGATTCGTCGGGAGCGCAAGCGAACCGTTTTCAGCGGGAATCCGATCTCGAGAGGAAGAGGCTCGAGCAAAAGAAGCCAAAGTCACCCCAGATAGATATAGAGGAAGAGGCGAAGAAGCCCGTGGTCGAAGCCGGGCCGTCTTTTACCCTTAATAACGTTAAGGTAACGGGGTCGACCATATTCGGGCCTGACTATTTCCGCCCAGACTATCAACCGTACCTGGGCAAAAAAATAACCTACCGGGATGTGGACGATATCGTCACGAAGATAAAATCCGAGTATAAAAAACTGGGGTATCTGACGACGAATGTCTATCTGCCCGAGCAGGACGTGGTGGGCGGCTCTATAGAGATACGGATCCTGGAGGGGACCGTAGGCGAGGTAAAGGTAGAAGGCAATAAGTGGTTCTCCGGCAAGCTCATACAAAAATATTTTCACGCAAAAAAAAATGAGATTTTAAACGTATTCAAGCTCTCCAGGGACCTCCTGAGGCTGAATCAGAACTCCGATCTCGAGGTCAGGTCTGTCATAGCCGCCGGCAAGGACCCGGGATCCTCGGATGTCACGCTCGTAGTAAAAGATAAATTCCCATATCATGTCGGTGCGGCTTTTGACAACCAGGGAACGAGGCTCGTCGGAAAACTGAGAACCTCGTTATCATTCCGCTCCACCAGCATGTTCGGCCAGAAAGATTCTCTCTTCTTCAACACGGTCGAGAGCGCGCTCAGCCAGGGTACTTTTGTAAGCTACGCATATCCCATAGATACATACGGCACGAAGCTCGGATTCGATGCAGTCGTATTTACAAATAAGCTCGGGCTGGAATATAAAGGGTACGGCATAACGGGCAATACCCAGATCTATACACCTAAGATAATGTCGGAGATGTATCTGACCGAAGATCTCCAGATGAACACCGAAGGCGGCATGGATATAAAGTC
This sequence comes from Candidatus Omnitrophota bacterium, assembly GCA_026387135.1. GTDB lineage: Bacteria > Omnitrophota > Gorgyraeia > 2-01-FULL-45-10 > 2-01-FULL-45-10 > 2-01-FULL-45-10. Next base: position 1,795 of record JAPLMH010000070.1, read on the forward strand.
GAGTAAGAAATGGGTCATGGGCGAGAAGAGCACCGATGACCAGCTCAGGATACCGTATGTCAATTTCGATCTTACAAAGATCGATTCGCTCTTCGGAGGCGGCCAGACGTCATTTCTGTCGCAATTCAGGTTCTCCACCGACGGTTTTTTGGGCGCATCCAGAGCTAATCATGTAGCCGCATCGAGATCGGGGACCGGAGGCTTCTTCTTTGTCTTCGAGCAGAGCATAAGGCGCGTCCAGAGGATGCCTCTCGACAGCTACATATCGGCGCGCGCGACATTCCAGAACGCCACGCATACGCTGCCTTCTTCGGAACAGATGCAGTTCGGCGGCGCAAACTACGACAGGGGATATCCCGAAGGCGACTACATGGCCGATTATGGGGCCAACGTTAGCATTGATTGGATATTCCCCATGCCTTTTGTGCCGAAGGATTTCAAGCTGCCGTATTCGGAGACACCCTTAAGGCATCAATTTGAGCCGGTTATATTCATGGATATGGGTGGCGGGAAGCTTAAGGATGTAGGCCAGGGCGAGAGACAATCAAAGTTTCTCATGGGCCTGGGCGGAGGTTTGAAGGTACAGATAAATAAGAATCTATTCTTGAATATATACTGGTCGGAGAGAGTCGGGGACAGGCCGGGCCAGGGCCAGGGGCCATCGAACTTTAATATAGCGTTCCAGGGCGAGATTTAAATATGGATAGACCTAAAAGAGAGACCAGCGTGACGGCCAGGATGGCCGCCTTCTTATGCGCCGCTACCATCATATTTTTTTCCATCTCGGCGGCGATAAACTATTTCTCTGTATCAGAATTTTTGCGAAATTCCGCCGGCGAGGATCAGAACCGGATGGCGCGGTTGATCGCCTCATCCGTAGCGGATAAGATAGACAGAAAGATAGAATTAGCCGAAGCGCAATCTTTCGGCCAGGCAAACGCCGCCATGCAGGCGGGATCGTTTGACACTTCTGTCGGTGATATAGAGCTTGATGAGAAGACGGATAAGTGGAGCCTGCCGGTCAGTATCACATTGATAGATAAAGAAGGAAAGGCCGTATCGAGCCAGAAGACGCCTATATATATAGATGATATGTCGGGCCCGATAAAAGATTTTAAGCTTGGACGCACGGGCCACGCGGCATTAGTGGATGACAGGGCATATCTTGTCTATGCGCCAGGCGCCAAGCCTTTTGTCAATAAGTTCTGCAGTTACAACGAGTTACAAAAAACCATCGATGCGGATAAGGGATGGATCTTAATGGATGGCGTGTATGGACACAAAGGGCCGGTTTTCGCCTCTTTTTCTCCTGTTGAGGGCCTATATTTATCAAAAAACAAGATAAAATGGTGGTTATTTGTGGTTTCGGATGCGGATATGATAGCGAAACCATTGAATGCTGTAATGCCAAGGGTGCTTGCCATAGGGGTAATTTTAGCCATAATAGCCATATTTGCAGGGATCATCCTGGGTAAAACAGCCACCAAATCGGTATCAAAATTGCTAACTGATATGGATAAGATTTCCGGTAAAAACAAAGAAGCCGAAGAGAGGGTAATGAGATTCGGCGATGACATTGCTCTGGCATTGACACAGACCAGCGGCATGATCCCCAATATAAAGCATGGCCTAAAGGCTATAGTTGAGATGATGCCCGCGCCTGCAAATGAAAAACAGAAAGACGCCGTAAATACGGAAAACTCCAATATAGATATTTTGGCAAAAGAGCTCGATGATATATCCGACATGGCCAGGATAGAAGCCGGAAAGCTGGAATTGAATATGCAGAAAGCGGATATCAAAGATATTATAAGAAGCTCTATATTTATTTTTGAGCCGAAGATAAGAGGGAAGGGGCTGGACCTGAAGATCAATATTTTAAAGACAAGTGTATTTGTAAATGCGGATGTTAACAGGATAAAGCAGGTCTTGCTGAGCCTTCTTGGTAATTCCGTGAAGTCTACTGATACGGGCAGTATAGAGATATTGTTGAAGGAGCTGCCTGAGGATGTAGAGTTCAGCATAACAGATACCGGTATAGGCGTATTGCCCGGCAAAGTTATAGATGCCGGGCTTTATATATCAAAGGCCATAATAGATAAGCATAATGGCAAATTTTGGTTCGAGAACATTTCTGGTAGAGGATCCAGGTATTCTTTCCGCCTTCCAAAGTATAAGCCGGTAATAGCCGGCCAATCCGCTTAGCGCGATCCAAAAAAAGAGCGATTAGTAATGAAAAATGTAGCCTATTTGCTATTGACTTGATGCATTTATGTGTTATACTATTAAAGGAATCGAAACCTAGATTAGTAAAACGAAAGTTAGCATTAAGAAAACAACTGATCCAAAGGTAAATTACAAAAGGTAGAAAAGATGAAGATCATAGCTATTTTACGCACAATACCGGCTTTGCTCTTGCCAGGGTTACCCCTGCAAATGGCTTTTATCACTACAGGATATCGATTTAGATACCCTGTTTCTTCATATATATACTACGATAGGAATGGTGTTTTTGGCGCCCTTGAGGAGCTTTTTGGCCGTTTAAACTCGCTCATTGCCGGGCTTTTTTCCGCTTTCGCATGCATGATTTCTTCGATACTTATAGCGTTCACATCAATCTCTTTATCATTGCGGGTGGATCTTTATATAGTGGTCTCATTTATCGCTCAGCTTGTTAGCTCCATGTCATTGCGAGGTCCGAGCGAAGTGAGGACCGAAGCAATCTCAAATAATAAAACAACCGCAACTAAAATAAATAAGCATGAGCAAAATATTTACACAAAAGTAAATTTCGAAAATAATGTTCCACTAAATAAAAATTATGAATTACTAAAAGATCACAAAAATATTTTGAAATCAGAAAGTTCGAAAGTTCTAAAATTTAATAATCAGGATTAACCCGCAAAAAATATTTATCGCAGAAAATAGTTTCCAATAAAAATAATTCCCTATAAAATAATTTTTCAAGAAATAATTTTGTTCTATCTTTGTAATTGCGATGGTGTGAATCCTTTTGTCATTGCGAGGGTTAAGTCACGTTTCGTCATTGCGAGTCCCGCCATGTGTAAATTGCGCGGTGAGGCGGGACGAAGCAATCTCAATTTTTTCAGCAACCATGGCAAATAGTAGTAGTCCAGGCTTAAGCCTGGACTACTACCATGAAACTGAAAAAGCGCCAATTTTAGCCTTGATCGCATGGGTCCGTATTAGGGCCCCAATCCTACAGAAAAGCGAGTTATATGGCAAATATAGCACAATTTCCTAACTTTTGAGCATTATGTGCCGTAAATCACTGAAAATACGTATGTTATGGAAAGCCTATGCTCAGGTTCTTATACCACTACCGGTAGTGGTATAACTTTTGGCAGGTATGGC
>JAPLMH010000013.1 GCA_026387135.1 Candidatus Omnitrophota bacterium
GATCCTTACGGTGGTATCTTTTTCGGATTCCGCCAAAAACTGCGAAACATACTCCTTCATTTCGGATACGTAAATATCGTTTCTATTGAATATGCCGTCGACCAGTATCTGGCGCCTCTTCTGGTATACGTTATTAAGCCAGAAAGCCATTACAGGATCGTCTATTTTATAGAATACGCCGCTCTTCTGTATGAATCCCAGCTGGGAGAGCTCAAGAAGGTCACAAGACGCGTCCGATTGTTTCGATCTTATATTCTTTGATATGTCAGAGAGCTTATTCCTTCCGGACGCTATCGAAACCAGTATGGAGAAGTACCTCTCCTTATATTTGGTATCTATGAGATCCAGTATGAAATTCAGCAGGTATTGATGTATCACGCCGTTGGCGTTGTATATGAGGTCAATGACGGCCCGGACAGCTATATCGCTGTCTATGAAGTTGGTCATCGCTTCCGCCGCTATCTCTTTGGATCTTCTCAATATATGATTAAGGTAGAAAGGGTTCCCGTCCGTAAATGCGATGAAGAATTTCTGCAATGAGGTGTCTATCTCGAAGCCCGAAGCCTGGGTATCTATGTACTTCTTGGCGGCCTGGGTATCGAAGCCGGAAACTTTTACTATCTCAAAATTTCCGAATAGGAGCGAAAGTTTTTCGGAGAGTATCTTCTTGAATATCTGGTTTCGCGAGGAGGAGACTATATACATAGTGTCCTTTTGTATCATTATCACTTTGCCGAAGTTCAGGAAAGGGTTCTTTACGCCTATATGTTCGAGATTATCAAATTCATCCAGTATAACGACGCATGAGCGCTTTATCTCCTCTTTAAGTGTAGAGGTGAGACTTAAGAGGCTGAAATAGGCCTCGTCAAAGTCGCCTTTGTCTACGCATGAATTGATATTTCTGACGGCGGCATATGTCTTCGGCAAGAGCTCCTGGGCCTTGTCCAGCAGATTTTCCAGCTCAAAACCTACCCTCTCACCGGTCTTTGTGAGGGCATTGTAGAGTAGAGTGGCTATGAAGCGGTTGGAGAACGACCGAAAGGGCTCCTTTACCACCTCAACATAGATGGTTATAAAGTCTTCCTCTTTGATGGAATACAGGAAGTGGTGGAGTATCGATGTCTTTCCGGAAAGGCTCTGTCCCGTAAGAGCTATATTCTGCCTATAGCCGTCCTTCAAGGCGAGGGTCCTCTTATTAAGGAGATCCAGGACCTCCTCTCTTCCGAAAAACTTCTCTCCGACTACAGGTTCGCTGAACATGATATGCCCTTAACGTGATAAGTAATAGAACGGATTCTGCGGCTCGCCGTTCCTGCGTATCTCAAAATGCAGGCTCGGTTCCTTGGCGCGGCCTCCTCTTCCGACTTTAGCTATTACACCATTCTGCTCTACCAGATCTCCCGGCTTGACAAGCAGGATGGAGTTATATGCATAGACGGTCTGAAAACTGTCTCCGTGGTCAAGTATTATAGTCTTGCCGAACCCTTTAAGCCACTCGTCGCAGAATACCACCTTGCCGGATCTCGACGCTTTTACGCTTGCTCCCTCCGAGGCGTGTATATCTATCCCTTTGTTCTTGGTCTTGTCCATCTTGGCGCCGTAATAGGATATCACACTTCCCTTGATCGGCCACGAAAAAAATTCTTTTGAAAAGAATCGATACTGTGCCTCCTGTTTTTTGGCGGTGCCCGGTATAAGGAGCCTCTGGCCCCGGCTTATATCGCGCGAATCATCCAGGTTATTGGCGCTTACCAAGGCATTGATATCTACGTCATATAATTTGGAGATGCTCCACAGCGTATCCCCGCCTTTTACGTAATGGTATGTTCCGCCTATATGCGTGGAGACCGCGTTATATTCGTAAGGGGTGGAAGCCGTCTTGCATCCCGCGAGTATCAAAATCAAAAGCAGCGCTGGAGCGAGCGATGGGAATCGAACCCACGTATCAAGCTTGGGAAGCTCGTATTCTACCATTGAATTACGCTCGCAGTTTTTCATTTGCGCAAGATCGCTCATTAGAACCTTGTCAATTTTTTGAAATCGGCATATCTTCTGTTGATATCGGGCAGTTTTATGCCCAACAGTCTGTTTACGCTGAAATCCTCTACAGCAAATGACGCCATTATGCTGCCATATACCATGCTCTTTCTTATTATTGCGTCATCTATCTTTTTGGCCCTGCTCAAATAGCCTATTACGCCCCCGGCGAACGTATCGCCGGCGCCTGTCGGGTCATGCACATATTCCAAGGGGTACGCTGGAGCGACAAAGTGGCCGCGCCTGGAGTAATATATAACGCCGTGCTCACCTTTCTTTATTACAACGCTTTTGGGGCCTTTTGAAGTAATGGCCTTTGCGGCCTTCATCAGGTTTGATTCTCCGCTGAATTGTCTTGCCTCAGCGTCGTTTAAAAGGAAGATATCTACTTTGTGCAGGAATTTTTCCAGAGATCTCTTCTTGCTCGTTATCCAATGGTTCATAGAATCGCAGGCGATCAACTTTGGTCTCTTCACCTGCTTTAATACGCTCTCCTGAAGGTCCGGATCTATATTGGCAAGGAATAATATATTAGGATTCCTTAAGGCATGGGGTATCTCGGGCGCGAAGTCCTGAAATACATTAAGGTGCGTGGCAAGGGTATGCGCAATATTCATATCATATTCGTATCGCCCTTCCCACCGGAAGGTCTTGCCTTTGGCTATCGTTATGCCGTTAGTGCCTATTCCTCTCTCTTTTAAGAGCTGCAGATATCTCTTGGGAAAATCCTCACCGACCGTGGCTATGATATTGACCTTACCGAAGAATGACGCTGAAATGGAGAAGAATGTGGCCGAGCCTCCCAGTATCTCATCTTTTTTACCGAAAGGCGTCTCTATGGAATCGAGCGCTACCGAACCTACGACCAATATGCTCATCCCGCTCCTTTGGCAAATTTGTTATTTCATTTGCCTATAATATTTTGGTTATTTGTTACAATATTTAATCTCGCCACAAATGGTTTTGTGCCAAAGGGGCGGGACTCATGGATTTAACTCTCTACTTCCTGCTTAAACACTTTTCCGCGGTCTTTATCGAGCAATATTCTCCGCACATGGTGCATACATCTTTCGATCCGGGCTTTGAGTGCTTTCTGTATTCAGCCGGTTTTACCGGATCTATGGCCAGGGCGAACTGTTTCTTCCAGTTGCGTTCGGCCCTTGCTCTGGAGATAGCTCTATCTTTATCTATAGCGCCCTTCACGCCTTTAGCTATATCGGCTGCATGCGCTGCGATCTTTGATGCTATAACGCCTTCCTTTACATCCTCAAGTGTTGGAAGCCTCAAATGTTCCGCCGGCGTAACGTAGCATAAAAAGTCCGCGCCGGCGCTCCCGGCTATGGCGCCGCCGATAGCCGAAGTTATGTGGTCATAGCCCGGAGCTATGTCGGTTACCAAAGGGCCCAGAACATAGAATGGCGCGCCGTTACATATCGACTTTTCCAAAATTACGTTTGCCTCTATCTGGTCTATGGGCACATGACCGGGCCCTTCTATCATGACCTGGACACTTTTTTTAAGCGCGCGCCTTTGCAGCTGGCCCAATGTTATAAGCTCAGTGAGCTGCGGCTTGTCGGTCGCGTCAAGTATGGATCCGGGCCTTAAGCCGTCCCCTAGGCTCAAAGTTATATCATGACGCTTCGCAACTTCTATAACCCGGTCAAAATATTCGTAAAACGGGTTTTCCTTATTGTTCGTTATAATCCATTCGGCCAGGAAAGCGCCGCCCCTGCTCACTATATCCAGCAGCCGCGGATTTATTTTTAATATATCGAGAGCTTTTTTGGTAACGCCCGCGTGTATGGTGAAGAAGTCAACACCTTCGCCGGCCTGCTTCTCCAATACAGCGAACATGTCATCGGCGGTGATATCCGCTATCGAACCATATTTTTTTAATCCGTTTATGACTATTTCGTATATGGGAACGGTCCCAACGGGTACTTTTGATCGCGCCAGGATCTTGCGCCTGGTCTCTTCGATGCGTGTGCCGGTGGAAAGGTCCATGATCGCGTCGGCGCCGCTCTTGATGGATAGCTCCATCTTCTTTATTTCGCCCGATATGTCGGAAGAGTCTTTCGAGGTCCCTATGTTGGCGTTTATCTTGGTCCTGAGCCCACGGCCGATACCGCAGGGCTTTTCGAGACGATGCCGGGTATTTTTTGGTATAACGATGGTGCCGCCGACAAGCCCCTTGCGGATAAAGTCTAGAGAGACGCCTTCGTCGTTAGCGACGCGGCGCATCTCGGGTGAACTCCTGCCGGACTTAGCTATCTCTATCTGGGTCATGATAAATGAGAAAGAGCCTTCTTTTCGATCTCGTAAACCTTAAATCTCAGTTTAGTGAATTTCGCGGAGTCGTTCTTGTCGATAAGCTTAAAGAACTCCTCCAGCACCCTCAACGATTCTTTTGCTCTCTCTATATTTGCGCTGAATATATCGGAATAGTCGAGCCTTCTCATCTCGCTTTTTCTCCGCTCCTTACGCCCGACATCGGATCTCACATTACGTGTTTCGAATAATAATTTTGATGAAACGGGCGTATTCTTTAGAATGTCTGTAATGCTGTGCCTGGCTGCCTTCAGGTCTTTGGTAAGGCCCGGCGAATCCCATATGAACCGCGTGACCTCCTCGCAAACCCTTAAGCCTTCGCGCGACCTGTTGAAGTTCGCGTCAATAATACGGAAGACCTCTTTCTTTAGCATCGGCATGCGCTTCTTTCTATTATTGAAGTTGTCGAGTATCCCTTAAGATATGGTATATTTTTTACTTTTCCGCCGTTCTTTATTACGAAATCGCCGCCGACTATATCTCTTATCTTCCAGTCACCGCCCTTAACAAGCACATCGGGTTTTAATCTCATGATAAGTTTTTCGGGAGTTGACTCGGAGAATAATGTCACATAATCTACAGAGCTTAATGCCGCCAGGACCTTTGCCCTGTCGGACTCTTTATTGATCGGACGGCCCTTGCCCTTTACCTTCCTTACGGAGGAGTCGGTGTTAAGCCCTATAACAAGCACATCGCCAAGACGCCTTGCTTTAGAAAGGTAATCCACGTGGCCGACATGAAGAATATCGAAACAGCCGTTGGTGAAGACTATTTTTTTACCTTTGCTCTTTAGGGCGGCCAGCGTCCCTGCTAAAATATTTGCGGCCTTGATCTTCGATACCATCTATTTTTTAAACATCCTCTCTTCAACAAGGGCGCATATTATGTGAGCGATCAATATGTGCGACTCCTGAACCCTCGGAGTATCTTTTGTGCCGACCACTATCGATATATCCGCTTCCTTCTTCATCTTTCCGCCGTCGCCGCCTGAGAGAGCGATAGTCTTCATGCCGATAGAACGCGCTTTTTTGAAGGCTTCGATCACGTTCTTGGAATTGCCGCTGGTTGATATGCCCAGAGCGACGTCGCCTTGAACGCCCAGAGCCTCTATCTGCCTTGAAAAGACCACATCGTAACCGTAATCGTTGGCTATAGCTGTCAGTATCGATGTGTTCGTTGTCAATGCTATGGCCGGCAATGCCTTGCGCTCCATCTTGAACCTTCCCACCAGCTCAGCAGCTATGTGCTGACTGTCAGAGGCGCTGCCGCCATTACCGAAGACCAGCAGTTTCTTATCCCCTTTGAGGCTATCGATGATGATATTTACAGCCGACTCAATATTGCCTACCTGGCTCCTAAGGAGATCCTCCTTGGCCGCAATGCTCTCTTTTATAAAAAGCTCGATATTTTTTTTCATATTTTAATCAAAAAACGTTTTAGCAACATCATAAAGTTTCATATCCACCGTCTTTAGTGTTCCGACGCCTTCCTGTATAGGAACAGCTACTACATCTGTGCCTCTCAAGCTCACCATGAAACCGAACCGTTTTTCAAGAACGAGCTCCATCGCTTTCACGCCGAATCTTGTCGAGAGGACCCTGTCGAAAGAGCTGGGCGAGCCTCCTCTTTGGATATGCCCGAGCACCGCATAGCGCGTCTCTATCTTTGTCCTCTTCTCGATCTCGCCAGCCAGCTTTTCGCCTATACCACCGAGCCTCACGTGGCCGAAGGAGTCGAGTTCTTTCTCCTGTGTCGCGAACTGGCCTTCCTTGAATGCCGCGCCCTCCGAAACGGCTACGATCGAATATCCCTTGCCGCTCGCTTTCCGCCTTTCCAGACTTGCCGAGATCTCATTTATATCCATTTTGATCTCGGGTATCAGGATAAGATTTGCCCCTCCGGCTATGCCCGCATACAGGGTTATCCATCCCGCATGACGGCCCATTATCTCTACCACCATTACCCTGTGGTGGCTCTCGGCCGTGGTGTGCAATCTATCGATGGCTTCCGTGGCGATCTCCACAGCAGTGTTAAAACCAAAAGTGAAATCTGTCGCGCTGAGATCATTGTCTATGGTTTTGGGGACAGCTACGATATTAAGCCCTTTATTCTCCTTGCTCAGCTTGTTTGCCACGCCGAGAGTATCCTCGCCTCCTATGGCCACCAAAGCGTCAAGCTTCATCTTTTTATAATTTTCAATAACCTTCGCTACGTCCTCGCTCTTTTTATATGGGTTTGTCCTTGAAGTCCCGAGTATCGTGCCGCCCTTCTGCAATATATCGGCTACCGAGTCCGGAGCTATCTCGCTCGAGATATTCTGAACGAGCCCCTTCCAGCCGTCTTTTATGCCTACCACCGTTACATTATTCTGAGAGGCCTTTCTTACCACGCCTCTTATAACCGCATTCAGTCCCGGGCAATCGCCCCCACCTGTCAAAACACCCACTCTTGCCATCGTTAGAAACCTCCTATTTGATTAAAAGCTGCTATATTCGATCGTTCCTCTATAAGGCGGGGCCTTGGTATCGTCCTTCTTTACATCCTTGGACCGCTCTTCTTTGTGCACTATCTTAGTCACATTTACCTGTATCTCTACGGTCTCCTCCACTCCGAGCATCTCCTGGACCCTCGTCTTGACTATATTCTGTATCTTTTCTGTAGTCTCCGGTATATTGACGTCCGAGAATAGAACGACTTTATTGACTATGACTATACCTCTCTTATTTGCGCGCACGCTTGGCCTTGATTCCTTGATCTCAGGAAGATTCTTCATCGCCCGCTTTATGAAGTCTTCGATCGCCGTAAGCGATATCGTGACCTGTCCGTCGGGATTTTCAAAAGCTATTGTCTTCTCTTTCTTTATGACCCCCGCGGTGATCTGAACGACCATTAAACTTATGAAGATCAGCAACCCGCCTGTTATACCGAGAATAAGACGGATATCCGTATTCGAATAGAGGGTATTCAGCGTATCGATAATGTAATTCAAGGGGATCACGTTCATTGATATGACTATGAACAGTCCTCCCACCAGAAAGAATACGAGCGTGTAAAAGAATAGTGTCAGACCTTCGATAAGCTTCATTAGCATCCTCCTGTTTTGTCTTTGGAAAACGGTGATTTTACGCCCTCGACCACAACGTCTACGCCTGAAAGCACAAGGCCGGTCATCTTCTCCACGGCCATCTTTACGTTCTCTTGGACCTCGTCGGCTATGCGCGTTATATCCACTCCGTATTCGACGGTGATATATACGGTAAGTTTAATGTCGCCCGCGGCGGCGATTATCTTCACTCCCTTTGTGGTCCCTTTTTTACAAAGGAAATCGAACAATGTCTTTCCTATGCCGCCGCCGATCTTGCTGACGCCCTTGATCTCCATCGCCGCTATCGAAGCTATCGTAGTTATGGCATTGTTATTGATCTTCACGGCGCCAAGATCCGTAGTCCTGTATCTATCGGTCATATCCTGTCTCATAGCGTCCTACTCCTATCCTTTACTCCGGTTTTTCGAAAAGCCTATCTATAAAATCTGTGGAATACTTGCCTTTTATAAAGAGCGGATTGCTCATGACCTTCTTGTGAAAAGGTATCGTGGTCTTGATAGGATCCACTATGAACTCGTCTAGAGCCCGCCTGCATATGGTGATCGCTTCGGACCTATCCTTGCCGTGAACTATCAGCTTCGCTATCATCGAATCGTAATAAGGAGGTATCGAATATCCCTGATATACGTGCGTATCTAACCTGACACCCCGGCCGCCGGGTAGATCTAGCATGGCTATCTTTCCCGGAGACGGCATGAAGTCATTATCCGGATCCTCGGCGTTGATCCTGCATTCTATAGCGCACCCGTTAAATTTTATATCTTCCTGCTTATGGTGCAATTTTTCGCCGCATGCTATGCGTATCTGCTCCTTAACGAGATCTATCCCGGTCACAGCCTCCGTTACCGGATGCTCGACCTGGATCCTCGTATTCATCTCCATGAAGTAGAAATTTCCGTTGCAATCTACCAGGAATTCGATCGTGCCGGCGTTCACATAGTCTATGCTCTTGGCGCATTTTATAGCGGCCTCGATTATCTTCTTTCTCAGCTTCGGATCAAGCATCGGAGAGGGACTCTCTTCGATCAGTTTTTGATGCCGCCTCTGTATTGTACAGTCTCTCTCTCCCAGATGTATAATATGGCCGTGGCTGTCTCCCAGTATCTGGATCTCCACATGGCGCGGCTTCTCCACATATCTTTCTATGTATACATCGGGATTGCCGAATGAAACCTCAGCTTCGCGCTGGGCTGTAAGCATGGCGCTTATAAGCCGCACATCGTTATGACAGACCCTCATGCCTTTTCCGCCGCCGCCCGCCGCGGGTTTTATTATAACGGGATATTTCGTCTCTTTGGCTATCCTGAGAGCGTCCTCTTTGGTCTTTACCACATCCTTGCTTCCGGGGACGACCGGCACGCCCGCTTTCCGCGCAGTATCCTTAGCGGCCATCTTGTCGCCCATGAGACGCATATTTTCAGGAGTGGGGCCGATAAATTTTATTTTGCACGATTCGCATATCTCCGCGAAATGCGCGTCCTCCGCAAGGAACCCGTATCCCGGATGTATGGCTTCCACATCTGTGATCTCCGCGGCGCTTATGATGCTGGGAATATTAAGGTAGCTGGAAGAGCTTGCGGCGCTTCCGATGCATCTGGCCTCATCTGCGAATCTTACGTGCAGAGAATTTATATCGGCCTCTGAGTAGACCGCGACCGTGCGTATACCGAGCTCCTTGCATGCCCTGATTATTCTTAAAGCAACCTCGCCTCTGTTGGCTATTAAAATTTT
>JAPLMH010000088.1 GCA_026387135.1 Candidatus Omnitrophota bacterium
AGGATAATAAGCCTGGGGCCGCGGGTTCTGAAGAGCGACACGGCAGGACTGGCGGTATTATCGATGATAAATTATGAATATGCAGGCTGATACAGATCGCAGGTTCTTCATAAAGACGCTTGGCTGCAAGGTTAACCAGTATGAGTCGCAAGCGATCAGAGAACTGCTGATCAACGCCGGCTTTAAAGAGTGCCTTGCAAAGGAGACGGCGGATATCTATATACTGAACACGTGCACAGTTACGCAGAAGGCGGATAGCGAATCGCGCCATTGGGCGGGTATATTCCATAAGACGAACCCTAACGCTAAGATAGTTTTGACCGGATGCGCCGTAGAAAATAACGCCAATGCTTTTTCGTTCCTGCCCGGGGTATCTAATATCATCAAGAATGACGACAAGATAAAGATAGCCGATATACTGGCAAATCGCGAGCCGTTAACGGTCAAAGATGGATCTCACCGTTTCCTCAAGATCACCGATTTTAAAGATCACACAAAAGCTTTTGTTAAGATACAAGACGGATGCGGCAACGCCTGCTCCTACTGCAAAGTGCCTTCCGTAAGGGGTGCATCGATATCGAGACCGTTAAATAATACAGTCGAAGAAGTGAAGACGCTCGTCTCCAAAGGATTTGAAGAGATAGTGCTCACAGGTATATGCCTCGGCGCATGGGGCGGTGATCTGGGAGAGAAGAAGAATATTGTTGACGTCCTGAAATCTCTTTGCGCGATACCGGGCGTCTTCAGTATCAGATTAAGCTCGATCGAGCCAAAATATGTAACGGATGAACTGATAGAGTATATGTCCCAAAATAGGAAGATCTGCAGGCACCTGCATATACCCATACAATCCGGAGATGACGAAATATTGGGCAGGATGAATAGACCCTATACAACTCTTGGCATGAGAGATCTGTTTAGTAAGGTAAGAAAGAGGATAGAAGGCGTGGGCATAACTACCGATGTGCTGATAGGCTTTCCGGGGGAGACCGATAAGAACTTCAGGAATACGGTAAACCTTATCAAAGAGATCCTTCCTGTAAAGACGCACATCTTTCCCTTTAGCAAAAGAGATGGGACGGCCGCCTATGACATGACAGGGGCCATACCGGAAGACGAAGTAAAGAAGAGGTCTCAGAGCATGAAGATATCCGCCATTACGGCATCTTACCTATATAGGGAGGGCTTCCTCAAAAAACTGGTGGATGTGCTTGTGGAATCCAAAAAGGAGAAGCACTACGGTAAACTCACGGGTTATTCCGACAACTATATAAAGGTGATATTTGACGGACCTGACAGCCTGATGAAAAGGATCGTCCCTGTCAGGATAGAGGAGGTAAGTCTCTCCTATACTGTGGGGTTGTACGCCCAGATCGGTCAAGATTCTTACAAAAGCACTTGACAAAGTTATTTTTGCGGTTAGAATAGCATAATTCAAATCGAAAGGTTGTTATGATATTAAAAGATAAGATAGCGATCATCACGGGCGGCGCCAGAGGCATAGGTAAAGAGATAGCTTTAGTCTTTGCCAGGCAGGGGTGCGATTTAAGCCTGTGCGATGTCAACCCGGACGCCCTTGCCGCTACCCAAAAGGAGATAGAGGCGCTTGGCCGTAAATGCCTGACCGGAACGGTCGATGTGACAAAGACCGACCAGGTCGATTCTTTCGTCCAAAAAACCCTTGACAAATTTGGCAAAATCGATATACTTGTAAACAATGCTGGCATAACAAAGGACACGCTTCTGGTCAGGATGTCGGAAGCAGACTGGGATGCGGTCCTGGGCGTTAATCTTAAGGGCGCTTTTCTGTGCGCCAAGGCCGTTTCGAAGGTCATGATGAAGCAGAGGGATGGCAGGATAGTAAACATGGCCTCGATCATCGGAATAGTGGGTAACGCGGGCCAGGCGAATTATGCCGCTTCCAAAGGCGGCTTGATAGCATTGACAAAATCGATCGCTAAAGAGCTTGCGTCAAGGAACGTAAGGGCAAACGCCATAGCGCCTGGTTTTATACAGACAGATATGACAGCAAAATTACCGGAAAATGTGAAGAGCGAGATGCTGAAACAGATCCCGATGTCAAAGCTCGGGACTGCTAATGATGTAGCGAATCTCGCTTTATTTTTGGTCAGTGACGATTCCGCCTATATAACCGGGCAGGTTATTACGGTTGATGGCGGGATGGTGATGTAAGACAAGGAATAGTGTAGAAGCGCAAAACAGGGGGGTAAAATGGCAGTATCTCAGGAAAAGGTAAGGCAGATCATCGCCGAGCAGCTTGGAGTTAAAAAGGAAGAGGTAACGGACAACGCGAAGTTCGTAGATGATCTAGGGGCAGACTCATTGGACACGGTTGAGCTCGTAATGGCATTAGAAGAAGAGTTCGGCGTAGAGATACCGGACGAAGATGCCGAAAAGCTAGCGACTGTCGGAGATGCTCTGAGATATATCGAAGAGAAGGCCGGCAAGTAAAGTTCTATAATGCTCAAAAAAAGACGTGTCGTCGTTACGGGACTTGGAACAGTAAGCCCGATCGGCTGCACCATCGATAAGTTCTGGAATTCCCTCCTAGAATGTAAGAGCGGCGTAAGACGGTTAAGTCGTTTTGATCCCACTTATTACACCTGCAAGATAGGGGCTGAGGTGATCGATTTTGATCCATCTCCTTTTCTTTCCCCTAAGGAGCTGAAGCGAATGGACAGGTTCGTCCAGTTCGCTGTAGTTAGCGCCAAGATGGCCATGCACGATTCCAAGATAAACCTTGATAAGGCGGACAGGGAAAGGATCGGCGTCCTTGTCGGTTCCGGTATAGGCGGACTTCATACGGTCGAAGCCGAACACAGACAATATTTAGCTTTAGGCCCTGAAAAGGGTCCCGCCAGGATATCGCCGTTCCTCATACCTATGTTGATCATAAATATGGCTTCCGGGCAGATCTCTATTACCATGGGTCTTAAGGGGCCTAATACCGCTGTTGGTACGGCCTGCGCTACCGGCAACCATTCTATAGGCGATGCTTTCAGGATCATCCAGAGGGACGAGGCGGATGTCATGGTGTGTGGCGGGAGCGAGGCTGCCATTACGGTGATGGGTTTCGGAGGCTTCTGCGCTCTTAAGGCGGTATCGCTCAGGAATGACGATCCCGCGAGGGCGTCACGGCCATTTGATAAGAATAGAGACGGTTTTGTCATGGGGGAAGGCTGCGGTGTGGTGATACTGGAAGAGCTGGAGCACGCCCTTAAGAGAAACGCGCACATATATTGCGAGATGGCAGGGTACGGGATGAGCGGAGATGCTTATCATATGACAGCTCCGGATCCTCAGGGCGATGGCGGCGTGCGATGCATGAGAGCGTCACTCAAAGATGCCGGCGTAAAGCCGGAAGATGTCGATTATATAAACGCGCACGGGACTTCCACTCTTTATAATGATAAGATAGAGACCCTGGCAATAAAGAAGGTCTTCGGAGCCCATGCCAAAAAGCTGGCTGTCAGCTCCACAAAGAGCGTCATGGGGCATCTCCTGGGCGCTGCCGGCGGCGTAGAGATGATAGTATGCGCATTGGCCATAAAACATTCAATAATACCCCCTACCATAAATTATGAAACACCCGATCCGGATTGCGATCTCGACTATGTTCCGAACAAGCCCAGGCATCATAAGATAAAGGTGGCGGCGTCAAATGCCCTCGGTTTTGGCGGACACAATGCAACATTGGTCGTAAAAAAGTACACTTAAAAAGCCCGCCTTACATATAATAAAAAAGGAGATCATTTATGGATTATCTATTTAATGAACAGCAGGTGATGGTTCGTGACCTGGCGCGCAAGATCGCGCAAGAGAAGATAAAACCCGTAGCGGCCCATTACGACGAGACGGAAGAGTTCGCATGGCCGATAATGAAGATCCTTTCGGATAGCGATCTATTTGGTGTATATATTCCCGAAGCTTACGGCGGTCTTGGCGGCGGAATAACCGAGATGTGCCTGGTCACCGAAGAGCTTTCGAAAGCCTGCGGCGGCATAGCGCTTGGATTCGCCGGAACGGGCCTCGGCACCTTCCCGATACTTTTATATGGAAGCGAAGAACAGAAGAAGAAGTACCTGCCCGATATAGCCAAAGGTAAAAAATTGGCCGCTTTCTGTATCACAGAAGCGGAAGCGGGTTCGGACGCCGGCAGCATCAAGACAAATGCTAAGAAAGACGGTGACCATTATATATTGAATGGCACCAAGCAGTGGATCACTAACGCCGGAGAAGCTGAAGTCTACACCGTCATAGCGATGACCGATAAGACCAAGGGCGCAAGAGGTGCGAGCGCATTTATCGTAGAGAAGGGCACAAAGGGCCTGGAGTTTGGCCAAAAAGAGAAGAAGATGGGCATACGCGCTTCAGCGACTAGAGAAGTCATATTCACCGATTGCAAAATACCAAAAGAGAACCTCATATCGAAAGAGGGTATGGGGTTCATAGTGGCCATGAAGACATTCGATAATTCCCGTCCGGGAGTGGCAGCGCAGGCCGTGGGAATAGCTCAAGGTTCCCTTGATGTGGCGCTCGAGTACGCGAGAAAGAGGATCCAATTCGGACAGCCCATATCGAGCTTCCAGGCTATACAGCATATGCTTGCGGATATGGGAACACAGGTCGAGGCCGCAAGGGCTTTGGTATACGCTACAGCCAGGATGGTGGATGCGGGCATAACGGGTGTTGCCAAGGATTCGGCTATGTGCAAACTGTTCGCCGGAGATATGGCGATGAAGGTTACTACCGATGCGGTCCAGATACTGGGCGGATACGGTTATATGAGAGACTATCCCGCAGAAAAATATATGAGGGACGCCAAGATAACGCAGATATACGAAGGCACCAACCAGATACAGCGCAACGTCATCGCGGCTCATATGATAAAGGAATCGTTAAAAGCGTCAAAATAGATATGCATATAATAGTCTGTATAAAACAAGTCCCAAATACGACCGACGTAAAGATAGACCCGGTCAAGAATACGCTCATCCGCGAAGGCGTAGATAGCATCATCAATCCTTTTGACACCTATGCGATAGAGGAGGCTGTCCGCCTTAAAGAGCGCTTCACCGGCAAAGTTACCGTGGTCACGATGGGTCCGCCGCAGGCGGAAGCCGCGCTGAAAGAAGCGATCTCTCTAGGATGCGATGAAGGGATATTGGTCAGCGACAGGAAATTTGCAGGCAGCGATACCTGGGCGACGAGCTACACACTTTCGTGCGCCATAAAGAAGATAGGCGCATTCGATATCATTCTATGCGGTAAGCAGGCCTCGGACGGGGACACGGCGCAGGTGGGGCCGGGGATCTCCACTCATTTAGACATACCTCAAGTGACATACGTAAAAAAGATAGAAGAGATAAAGGATGGCAAGGCAAGGGTAGAGAGGATGATGGAAGAGGGTTACGATATCGTAGAGACTCCCATACCGTGCCTCTTCACCGTCGTGAAAGAGATAAATACGCCGAGGCTGCCTTCGTTGAAAGGCATGATGAGGGCCAAGTCCGCAAAGATCGTTCAGTGGACCGCGGCCGACATAAATAGCGAGCCGAAAAATATAGGTCTGGATGGTTCTCCGACCAGGGTGGTCAAGATATTCACACCCGCTCCGAGAAATGGCGGCGAGATGCTGAAGGGTGATACGCTTGAGCTCGCCCAAAAGGTCGGCGATCTACTGAAGGATATAATAATTTAATATCATGGACGACTCAAAGATAAAGATAATATTGGAAAAATGTACGGGCTGCACACTTTGTGTGCGCATATGCCCGTTCGGTGCTATTAAGATTGAGAATAAAAAAGCCATCATTGATCTGTCAAAATGCAATCTATGCGGCGCGTGCGTCGATTCATGTAAATTCGCGGCTATAGTATTGGACAAGGCCTCGGTCGTCAAGAAAGACTTAAGCGCCTACAAGGACGTATGGGTATTTTGCGAGCAGAAGAAAGGCATCATACAGACGATATCTTTTGAGCTGCTCGGTGAAGGGAAGAAGCTGGCAAATAAGCTAGGCGGCAAGCTCTGCGCGGTGCTTCTAGGTGACAAGATAGAATCTAAAGTTGATGAGGTGGTATGGCGCGGCGCCGATAAGGTCTATCTGGTGGATGCGCCGGAGCTGAAGAATTACCAGGATGACTCATACACAAAAGTGTTGGTCGAGCTTGTAAAAGAGTATAAGCCTGAGGTCATACTATGCGGCGCTACGGTCATAGGCAGGAGCCTTATTTCGAGAGTGGCGATAACTATAGATGCCGGCTTGACTGCCGATTGCACCGGGCTTGACATAGACATGAAGGAGAGGCTGCTGCTTCAGACGCGTCCGGCGTTCGGCGGGAACATAATGGCCACGATCATTACTCCCAATCACCGTCCGCAGATGTCTACAGTACGTCACAAGGTCATGAAAGAGCCCGAGCTCGATAAGTCGCATAAGGCCCAAGTGATAAAGAAGAAGTATGGTAATGATATATTAAGCTCCCGGACAAAGATAATAGATATAGTGGAGGAGATAGAGGAGACTATCAATCTATCCGAGGCGGATATAATAGTTTCGGGCGGTAGAGGTATCGGAGGCCCGGAGAACTTCTCTCACATAAAGGAGTTGGCCAAAGTTTTGGGCGCGGCTGTCGGCGCTTCCAGGGCCACTGTCGATGCAGGGTGGATACCGTATTCTCACCAGGTAGGGCAGACAGGCAAGACCGTATGCCCAAAGCTCTACATAGCCTGCGGCATATCCGGCCAGATCCAGCATCTTATCGGTATGCAGTCATCAAAAGTCATCCTAGCCATCAACAAGGACCCGGATGCTCCCATATTCAAAGTCGCTACTTACGGCATAGTTGGCGACATCTTCGAAATAATTCCCGCTCTCACCAAAGAATTCAAGAAGATCCTCAAGAAGTAAGCTTACATTTTATTTGCCCTATACTGAAATTATGGTATATTAGTATGTGAGCGCTATGACTCCATGAAGACAACTTTTCTATCCAGACGGTCCGCTACTTTGGTCGAATTGATCGTGACCATAGTCCTTATAAGCATCATAGTCATTACGACCTTTGGCGCTTACTCATATGTAAATACGTTTTTAATGAAGGCCGATAATTACGCCTCCGCAACAGAATTCTTATGCCAAACGCTGGAAGGCCTATATAATTCCACATACGCCAGCCTGGCTAGTAACGCCACCAATTTGCTACCTGAAGAAAGTAATCTCAGGAGCAGATACGCCGGCACAATGTCTTATACGGTCAGCGCTGAAACCAGATGGGATACCACTTGGGCTGATACCGCTACTAACGGTTATAGATATATAACAGCCACCATATCCTGGAATGACGGGGCTTTGAGAACCTTAACTTTATCCATGAGAAGGACAAGGTCATGAATAAAATAGGCAGCTCAAAAAAAGGCTATGTGCTCCTATATGTGATACTGACTATTATATTGGCAACGTTATTGGCGAGCGCGCTTTATACTTCGGTATTCTTAATCAATAGATTATTCATGCAGCAGCAGAATATCAAGCTTGCTAATTATGTGGCTGTTTCAGGAGCGGAGTACGCTTTTTACATTATTAAATCGGGCCATTATCCCGTTCCCGCCGCCGCCGGTAATTGGGTTAAAACCACTTGGCCCTGCAATGGAGTTAATGACCCAACAGGCGGAAACCCTCCAGGAGTAAACGAGACGGTTAATAAAATGTCTAACTTAGACATCCTGGAGAAGCTCATGAAAACCATAAAAGGGTTGACGCTTACGGAGCTTATACTCACGCTGGTCCTGTCGGCAGTGTTACTCTTTGGCGCAATTCAGCTCATCGTCTCGCATACCAAATTCACCACTACACTCCAGACCGGCATATCACTCTCACAGGAAGCAGTTGTTGTAGTAGAGCATATAGTCGCGAATGTGCGCAACTCCCAATACGTAACGATAGGTGCGAATAGCTTAAATCTGTATAACGTGAGTACCACGGTTCCAATAGGCACCTATACATGGTCAGGCTCAGATCTTAACTATACGCCTCAGGGCCAGGCCGCCAGCCTGGTATCGAATAAAATCGATCAAGACAATCCGCCATTATTCTCCGATCCATTTACCCCGTCAAACACGCAGACTAAGGTATTGCATATGGCGGTAAATACGAAGGACTCCAGATTTCCGAATATAGGCCCAAAATCCAGTACGACCACCGTATATTGCAGGATACCGGGCCCTCCCGTACGGCTTTGGGGTCTGAATCTCGCAGGGACAATGGGGGTGAAAGGCTATTTTAGCAATATCCAGGATGCTATTAATTCTACTGACTGCGCTGATGGCGATACCGTGCAGATCGGCTTTAATGGCAGGGCGCCTTACAAAGAAAACGTGACAAATCTTGTCGGAAGTACTTATAAAAACATAAGTCTTCAGGGTAGCTTTGATGATTATGGGCAGCAACATCTTCGTGACCCGGCCTTTGAGACTATAATACAAGGCGTTCAGACATATCTCGGCCAGCCTAGCGCGCCAACCGTTACTTTTGAGATACAAACGCCTCTTGTGCAGTCTGTATCTATAAGGGGATTCACAATAATAAATGGAGAGGATGGTATAAGGGTCTGGACCGATAGCGCAGATATGAGCGGCCATGTTCTGGATGTGTGTGATAATATAGTAAAACAAAACGGGCGGACTGACTCATTTTGCGCTGGGATAGACAGTGCGAGCGGCCATATCGTTATAAGAAATAACACCGTAACGGCAAACCAGGGGGTGGGTATTACCTCTGCTGATGGTAATATAGTTGCCAATAATAGCGTAACCAGCAATCTTGGCAGCAATGATGGAGGGGGCATCAACGTGGGTACCTCCGGAATAGCGGGGCTATCAGGATGTGTTGTCAGTAATAACACAATACAATATAACCAGGCTTTACATGGTGGCGGGGTGTTTGCGCATGCTGGCGGCGGTGTTCTGACCATAACTAACAACAACATAAGCTACAATACGGCAAGCTCGGGTCTGCCATTGGTTACGGGCGGCGGAGGTATT
>JAPLMH010000075.1 GCA_026387135.1 Candidatus Omnitrophota bacterium
CAAAATATATAAGCGGAAGGCTCTTCTCCAGTGAGACCGAAAAAGTAAGCCTCTTAATTTCGGCCATCGCCTTCAAGGTGCCGGCTACCTCATCAACCGCCTTATTTATGACGTTCATCTCCATCTTGAATACGACTTTGCCCTGCTCCAATTTTTGCATATCCAGGATGTCGTTTATTAATCTGGTGAGCCTGTCAACATTCTTATTGGTTATATTCAGGAACTCTCTCTGTTTTTGCGTAATATCGCCTACCTTGCCTTCGGAAATGACGGCGATACCTTCCTTTATGATCGTCAATGGCGTCCTCATTTCGTGCGATGCCATGGATATGAAGTCGCTCTTTATCATCAGAGCCTGCTCCAGTTTCCTGGCGTACCTGTCCAGGTCATTCTTTGCCGCAGTCAGTTCGGAAGTCCTTTCCATGACTTTCTTCTCCAGGCCCTTAGACAGGTCTTCCAGATTGTTCCTCGCGGTCTGGAGGGTCTTCTGCTTATCCTTTATATCCGCCATCATTTCATTGAAGGCATCGGCGAACTCCTCTATCTCGTCCCCCGTCCGGACCTCTATATTGTAGTCCCAGTGCCCGTTCATGATCTGGCCGACCGCCCTGTGCAGCTGCCGTATAGGGTTCACGATAAAGCTGCTGAAGATAAAACCTATGGGGACCATTATTATTATCAGGAAGATTACGGCTGGTATAACCCATAGTATGAACCTGTTAAAAGGCGCAAATACCTCTCTGGAGTCCTGTTCTATAAAGACTCTCCATGTCGTATCGTTTTCCGACAGAAATCGTGAATTTACCTCGGAGAAAGCCATGAAGACAGGCCCGGCACTGCCCCGGCCGCGCCCGCGAACCACGCCGTATTTTCCATTACTTGTCAATAAACGCCTATAGTCGGCCTCTTCGCATACAGGCAAGTTGAGCTGTGCCTTACCGGGATAGAACATTAACATGCCTTTACCGTTAACCAGGACCGCGCGGCCCGTTGTATCAAGCCTGAAATCGCCTAAAGACTCGAAGAGTCTCTGCGCGGCAAGCTCTACCTTAATAGTGCCGGTGACGGTTTTATTCTCATTCCTTATGGGCACAAATACCGGGATCACCCACCTATTCGGAGTTTCATCAAACTCCATGGGCCCTATGAACAGGTCACCATTAATAGGTAATATTTTTGGCTCAATGGAAAATGTTGCGATATTTTTATCGGAGTCGGCCAGCGATCTTAGTTTTGCCAATGAAGGATCGCCAGAACAGGCGATTATCTTTGTTATCTCTTCATCTACTATCTTTCCTACCTGGACGGACAACTGCTGGGCGAGTTTTCTGTGCACATTTCCCATCATGCCATGGGATAGTTTAAAACCGAGGAGATACCCTATAGCTACCGCGACGAACATGACGCTTAGGGTGGAAAGACAGATTATAATTACGACCTTTTGCCTTATGCCCGCCCTGTGTTTCATCAAAAAAATTTCCTAGCCTTTTATCAGGGCCATCGCTTCCGCCCTGGTCTTTTCGTTCTTCCTGAATGTGCCTCTTACAGCGCTAGTGATGGTCATGACGCCGGGTTTTTTAACGCCGCGCATCGACATGCACATATGTTCCGCTTCTATTACAACCATAACTCCTCTGGGTTTGAGCTTCTTCATTATGATATCCGCGATGTCGGTAGTTATGCGCTCCTGGACCTGCAGCCTCTTGGCAAATATATCCACAACCCTGACGAGCTTGCTTAAACCCGTCACCCTGTTGTTGCTTGGTATGTAGGCTACGTGCGCCTTGCCGACAAAGGGAAGCATGTGGTGCTCGCACATCGAGTAGAATGGTATATTCTTCAATAATATTATCTCGTCGTGGTCTTTTTCAAATATAACCTCAAGCTCCTTTTCAGGATCGAGCTTACGCCCTTCCAGTATCTCCTCGTACATTTCAGCTACGCGTTTCGGCGTATCCTTTATATCTTTTCTCTTCGGATCCTCGCCTACCGCTATAAGGATCTCCCGCACCGCCTTTTCGATCCGCTTTAAATCCATGACCACTCCTTATTTTACTTACCTATGCAAAAATTTTCGAATATCTTATCCAGGATATCATCGGAGGCCGATCTGCCCACTATCAGGCCGAGATTGAATATGGCCTCTTTGAGATCCACAGCTATCAGCTCCGGATGCATAGCCTCTTTGACCGCCTTACTTACAGATAACATATTGTTGAACGCTTTGTCAAGGAGCTCTTTGTGCCTGGCGTTTGTTACTATGGCCCCTTCACCCTGTGTGAATTTTCCGCTCCATACTATATCGAGGATGGACTTCTCCAGAAGCTCAATATTTATCTTCTTCTCTACAGAGACCTCTACCACCACCTCACCCTTAAACAAAGTAGACACCCCGGGGGTATTGGCGCTTAAATCGATCTTATTCACGATGACAAGCTTCTTCCGGCCCTCGACCAGCCTGATGATCTCCAGGTCCTCTTCGTTTATCTTGGTGGAGGCGTCGAGCATCAGGAGGACTATGTCGGCTTTTTCTATATAGTGCTTGCTCTTGCCGGCGCTCTCCTTATATAGGGCGTCGTTCGCCTGCCCTATCCCTGCCGTATCGACCAGCCTTATGGGCACGCCGTTCAAGCTTATCATCTCCTCTACGGCATCCCGTGTAGTGCCGGGGATCGGCGCCACTATCACGCGGTCCCTCTTTAAGAGCAGATTCATAAGGCTCGACTTCCCCACATTAGGCTTTCCGCAGATCACCGCCAGCACTCCTTCACGCAGGACTACGCCCTCGCTGAAACTGTCTATTAAATGCTTCATCTTGTCGAGAATAACCTTTACCTTCTTATTGAGGGCCCCTTCTTTGATAATATCCGCGTCTTCGTCCGGAAAATCTATTGAGGCCTCTATATGGGAAGCGATATCTACCAAAGAATCGAGTAGGCCTGACACATCTTTGGAGAGGCGTCCTTCGAGCTGTCCAACAGCGGCTTTCAGAGATCCTTCAGTCTTTGCTCTTATCACATCGAGCACGGCCTCGGCCTGGGTGAGATCGATCCTGCCGTTCAAGAAAGCCCTCTTCGTGAATTCACCAGGACCGGCTACCCTAGCTCCGCATTTAACTGCAAGATCTAATACTTTTTTAACCGCCTGTATCCCGCCGTGGCAATTGATCTCCACTACATCTTCTTTGGTATAGCTTTTCGGAGAGCGCATCACCGTAAGCAGGACTTCGTCAATATCCAATATGCGCCCGTAATGTCGGCTATCTTTAGCGCCTTCGCTCCACTCATACGGACTATGCCTATACCGCCTTCACCTGCAGGCGTCGAGGGAGCGGCTATCGTATCGTTTAAGCTGTCTTCATGCATCTGGAGTAATGCTCCTTCGCTTCTCCGACGATATACAGGGAGCCGGTTACAAGTATAAGATCTTCCGCTCCGGCTATGGATAGCGCTTTACCCAGCGCCTCTTCCGTATTCTTAGTCGAGATCACATCTTTAGCGCGCTGTTTCATATTTAGCATCTCTTCTTTTATCTTAATCGGGTCCAATGCCCTGCTTAAAATTTTTGATTTCGTCAATATGACCGTCCCGGACTCTGGGATCAGTTCCTCTAACATACCCTTTACATCCTTATCTTTCGAAACACCCAATACGAGTATCAGCTTATTGTATTTGAATATCTTCTTTACGGCTTCGATCAGTATGCGCGCACTGGCCTTATTATGGGCCCCGTCGAGAAGGACGAAAGGCCTTCTGTCAATGACCTCTAATCGTCCGGGCCAGCTTGCGGCTCTTATCCCGCTACGGACCGCCTCCTCAGGGATCGCGATCTTCCGCATCCTAAGAGCCTCGATGATGCCTATAGCGGTAGCCGCATTGACTACCTGGTGAGGCCCTATCAAAGATGTCTGTAGATTTTCGTATTCTCCAAACGGCCCTGACACGTTGAATCTATTTGAATCCTCATCCGACGCCAGTTCTTTAAATTTTATATCCCTGCCCACAAGAATAAGGCGGGCATTCCTATCCCTACATATATCTTCTATCGTCTTTAGCGCGTTTGCCTCCTGTGGCGCCGACACACAAATGGATCCCGTCTTTATTATACCGCACTTCTCCGTCGCTATCTCTTCCAGCGTATCTCCCAGCTTATCGGTATGTTCATAGCTTAACGGCGTTATAGCGCATGCGAGCGGCTCTATGATATTTGTGGCGTCAAGCCTACCGCCCAGGCCGACTTCATATACGGCAAGATCGGCCTTCTTCTCTTTAAAATAGAGATATGCTATGGCTGTATATACCTCAAAGAACGTCGGCATCTCATCTTTCATATGAGATTGGACCGTCTCTTTTATATGACAAAGGATACGGCTTAAGTCTTCTTCGCTTATGAGCTCATTGCCTATTCTTATTCTTTCACGGAAAGAGATGAGATGGGGAGACGTATAGAGCCCCACTTTAAATCCGGCAGATCCCAGTATAGAATGGACGTAAGAGGCGGTTGAGCCCTTCCCCTTGCTTCCTGCAATATGAATTGAACGTACGCTTCTCTGGGGATCTCCGAGGAGAGCAGCAAGCCGTCTCATCCGCTCCAATTTGAACGAGGTCTTATAATTATATCCGTCCGATTTTTCGAAATTGATGAATGAATCGAGATACTTTAGAGCTTCCGGGTAGGTCATCTTTTAATGCTTGAAGTGCCGCACGCCAGTAAATACCATGGCTATCCCCAATTTATCCGCCATAGCGATCACCTCTTTGTCCCTTATAGATCCGCCAGGCTGGATTATCGCTTTGATGCCCGCTTTTGCGGCCTCTTCTATGCCGTCTTCTTTAGGAAAGAAGGCGTCGCTGGCCAGCGTCGCGCTCTTTGCGCGGGGACCGGCTTTTTCGGATGCGATCTTTACCGACTCGACCCTCGACATCTGGCCCGCACCGACCCCTACGGTCTTTGTTCCGGCGGAAATGACTATAGCGTTCGATTTGACGTGTTTGACTATAATAAAACCGAATAGCATGGAGCGCAGCTCTTCTTTAGTGGGTTTTATCTTCGTAACTATCTTAAGATCGGACTCTTTTGTGGATAAAGCATCTATATCCTGCACAAGGAGTCCTCCGGAGACTTTTTTCATCTCCCGGCCGGCTTTAGCTGCCTTGGCGGTGAAGTTCTTTACCTCTATAAGCCTCAAGTTCTTCTTAACCTTCAGCGACTCGAGAGCTTTCGGTTCGTAAGATGGCGCTATGATGCATTCTACAAAATCGGCCTCTTTGAGAATGGTATCAGCGAGGGACACGTCTACAGTCCTGTTAAAACCGACGACGCTTCCGAATGCGCTCAGGCGGTCGCAATCCAATGCATTGACATAGGCTTCTCTCAAACTCTTAGCCGCAGCCGCGCCGCATGGATTTGTATGCTTTATTATCGCCGCCGCGGGTTCGTCGAACTCCATGACTATCTCCAGCGCCGCGTTCAAGTCTATTATATTGTTGAAGGAGAGCTCCTTGCCGTGCAGCTGAACGGCGCCGGCGATACCAATACCGTCGGATGAGCCATCTTTATAAAAAGCGGCCTTCTGGTGCGGGTTCTCGCCGTAACGCAGGTCCTGTAGTTTCTTGAATTTCAAATCTAAAGTGTCCGGAAATTCTTCATGTGACTTTGTGACCTGGTGACCTGGTGACTTCAAATAATCATATATTGCCGCGTCATAAGCGGACGTTCTTGCAAATACTTTTTTGCCCAGCTCCACAAGCAGAGGCTCCGAAATTCCGCCCGAATTCTTCCCCATCTCCTCTATAACACGAGTATAGTCAGATGGGTCGCATACAACGCATACCGACTTATGGTTCTTGGCGGCGCTGCGCAGCATAGACGGTCCGCCTATATCTATATTCTCTATCGCCTCTTCAAGTTTAACGCCGGGGGTTGATACCGTCTTTTCGAACGGATATAGATTTACCACCACCATATCTATGAGGCCGATCCCGTGTTTCTTAAGGGTCTCCATGTGTTCTTTATCATCTCTTAGGGCAAGGAGCGCCGCATGCACTTTCGGATGAAGCGTCTTCACTCGCCCGCCCAGCATCTCGGGAAAACCGGTATCTTCCGAGACATCCTTTGCTTTAATGCCGAGATCGCGTATTATCTTCGCCGTGCCGCCCGTAGACATTATCTCAACGCCAAATTTATTGAGCGTCTTTACAAGAGTCTCCAGTCCAGATTTATCAGATACGCTTATGAGAGCCCTTTTGATCTTCAGCATTCCGTCTCGCTTTCGCTTATTTTTTTGCCTTGCCCTGATTTGCGACCGCTTCCATCGCTTTCTTTACTTCCTCAGGGTCTCCCAGATAATAATTCTTGATCGGCTTTAAGTTGTCGTCCAGCTCATAAACGAGCGGCAGCCCTGTCGGTATATTCAACCCTACGATATCTTTGTCCGAAACGTTATCCAAATATTTGACCAGCGCTCTCAGGCTGTTTCCGTGAGCGGCGATTATCACTCTCTTGCCGGACTTGACTGCGGGAGCTATAGTCTCATGCCAATAAGGTAGGAATCTCGCAACCGTATCTTTTAAGCATTCCGTGGCAGGTATATCTTTTTTGGCAAGATCACTATATCTGGGGTCAAAGCCCGGATATCTTGGGTCGGTGACTTCAAGCGCCGGCGGCCTCACATCGTAACTACGTCTCCATATGAGGACCTGCTCCTCGCCGTATTTTGCAGCCATCTCTGCCTTGTTCAACCCTTGCAGGGCCCCGTAGTGGCGCTCATTGAGTCTCCAGGAATTATATACGGGTATCCACATGAGATCCATCTCATCGAGCGTCATCCAGAGCGTTCTTATCGCCCTCTTAAGCACCGAAGTGTATGCAACATCAAAGATGAATCCTTCCCTCTTCAGTACCTGCCCGGCCTTCTTTGCCTCGGTGAGCCCCTTCTCGGAGAGATCAACATCGGTCCATCCGGTAAAGCGGTTCTCCTTGTTCCAAGTACTCTCCCCATGCCTCAATAGTACCAGCTTCTTCATCTATCCTCTCCTATATTAGAGGCCTTATTGTAGCATAAATGGTCGGAAAAATAAAGCGCAGGGAAAACAAAAGGGGCGCTTCGATCTGAAGCGCCCATTGAACAAAAAAGTAGGGCAGGTTAAAACCTGCCCTACTTACTGTGTTTACAGACTAATTTACTTTTTTACTTTATCCAGCATGTCCTGCATCGCTTTTCCGGCAATATCCTTGCATCCTAATCCGAACGCAAGCGCCGCGCCTAATCCTACCGCCGCCAATATTATATTGACCGCGAAGGCTATGAATGCAGTCGCTATGTTGAGCTGCTCGATGGCTATTATGACCGCGAATACGACCAAAACCGTCTGCGTGATCTTCGCAAGCAGTTTCGCATTTCCTATTCCGGCATTGCTCACTGTGGTGCGGACTACTCCGGCAACGAAAGTCGCCAGGAACGATCCCAGCACAAGCACGAATATCGCGACTATTATGTTCGGGATATAAGCAACTAATCTAGATAACAGGTCTCCCGCAACAGTCAGGTTCAAGGCACTTAGAGCAGACGCCAGAACCGACAGAATAACTACCCAGTATACTATCACGCCGATAAGCTCGGATAGTGTCCACTTTATATCACCCTGCGCCAACATATTGGCGAGTCCTGCTTTATCGCTTACTACATCCAGACGTGCTGCCTTTAACGCTCTTACAACTATGGCCTCTACGAATTTGGCCACGATCCAACCGATAACCAGTATTATGATCGCGCCCATAATGGCAGGAACATAACTCCAGATCTTGATCAACATTGCCTTTACAGGATCGGCAACTATTAGAGCAAATCTGTCCATCACGCCACCTCCCTTTCTCATACTTTAATAAAATATATACAGACAATATACCGTATTATTAAGACAATTCTACCACAAAAATCAATTTTTGCAAGTGCCGGAAGAAAAAAAACTAACCAGGTTAAAATGAGAGCTTTTTAACCTGGTTAGATATTTGAGCTACTTGATGTTTACCCGCACTTTGAATAGCCGCAGGACTTACAGACCATGCAGCCTTCTATGTGCCACAACGCTCCGCCGCAATCGGGACATACGCCGACTATGTTGCCGGCCATCTTCATTGTCCCGGTCTTCGCGCTGCCGCCGCTCGAAGCATCCGGTTGCGGCGAGTCTGTGATCGTCTCGCTTGTGCTTACGGTATCATTGGAAACTTTTTTATTCTTGGTCTCCTGCGCCCTCTGTTCAATGGCGCGCGCTATCGCATCGCTGCACGAGAATATCCTTCCGCCCTTCTCCCAACTGGGTGAAGGACAACGTATTCCGCGAAGCTGCTCGATTATGGAGCCCACCTCTATACCGCTGCGCAGCCCCAGAGATACCAGGCGGCCTATCGCCTCTAATTGGCTCATAGCGCACCCGCCGGCCTTGCCCATATGCATGAATACTTCAAAAGGCTGGCCATCCGCGTCTTCGTTTATGGTTATGTAGAGATTGCCGCAACCTGTCGCGATCTTGGTGGTAGTTCCCAATATCACCGGCGGCCTCGGGCGAGGGCTTATCTTGACCCTCACTTGAGTCTTTGGCTGGCCCTTGGTGCTATCGGAAGGTATATTCAACACCTGCTCATCGCGCGACTTATCTCTGTATATGGTGACACCTTTGCAGCCGCTCTTGTAAGCCAGCATGTAGATCGTCTTCACATCTTCTAAAGTAGCCTCGGACGGCAGATTGACCGTCTTTGAAACGGCGTTGTTGGTATACTTCTGGAACGCGGACTGCATCCTTATGTGCCATATAGCCTCTATATCATGCGCGGTGACGAAGAGCTGTTGTACATCGGCCGGCACTTCAGGCACGCCGTGTATCGTACCTTTCTGGGCAATAAGGTTCATCGTCTCCGGCTTATAGAAACCTCTCTTTTCGGCCACCTCCTGGAAATACGGGTGCACCTCTATCATCTTCGTATTGTCCATTATATTCCTTATATAGGTAATGGCGAATACGGGCTCTATGCCGCTTGAGGAGTTCGCTATGATCGAGAGCGTTCCGGTCGGAGCTATCGTAGTGAGAGTTGCGTTCCTTAAAGGCTTGGCGCCTTTCTTGTCGTAGATGCTTCCCTTAAAGTTGGGGAACGCTCCTAATTCTTTTGCCAATTTTTCGTAAGCGTCGCGCGCGGTTTCTAATACAAATTTCATAACTTTCTCGGCCAGCGAGATCGCTTCCTCGGAGTCATACCTTATACCCAGCATCAGCAGCATATCGGCAAACCCCATTACTCCAAGTCCGATCTTGCGGTTTCCCTTCGTCATTTCTTCAATCCGTTTCAAGGGATATACGTTCATATCTATAACATTGTCCAGGAAATGCACGGATTTCTCGACGGTATTGCTGATCTTATCCCAGTCTATCTTACCGTCATTTACCATCTTCACAAGATTTATTGAACCGAGATTACAGCTTTCATACGGCAGGAGCACTTG
>JAPLMH010000022.1 GCA_026387135.1 Candidatus Omnitrophota bacterium
TATTCTTTAAGGACGCTACGAAGAGCGTGGGGTTCGAGAAGGCCAGCGGGCCCAATTTTTTGGCTAGCCAATCAAGGTGCGCTTTGGTGGTGATGACCGCGTTGCAGGCCTCGCACAAGGCAAGCTCCTTCTCTTCCGTAGTCGAGACCATATCTCTTCTGTCGAAAGAGGAGAGATCGAACTTGGTGGTATGTTTAATACCTGGCGGATTATCATCTCTCGTGGTGCATAAGGCACTGCACTGGCCGCAATAGTGGCACTCATCCAGATGCAGTATCATCTTGCGCGTAGCCTTGATCTTCGTGACTACATCGCGCGCTTCTATAACCCTGCCTATGCAGACCTCGGCGCACGCTTTACAGCCTATGCAGCCTTCGTCCGAATACTCGGGCTTGCCCCTGAATCTCTTCGCCGGCTCCAAGGCCTTACGCGGAAAATTCGACGTATAAGGCCTGCCGAAGAGCGCTTTAATAGCCTCTATCAGTTCCCGTATCTTAGGATATCTCATACTGCTTTCTCTCTAACCAGGTTAGAATAGCTTCACTATGCTGGACGAGTGCCTCGCCAGGTTCCCGGTAAAATCGAGCATATCGAAGAACATGTTCGCGGCCATCGGTGTGCATATGCCCTGAACCAGCCTCTCGAAGTGCTCTTTCCTGTAACGCTCGACGAGCTCCTTCACATGAAAGCCGTTATCTACTATCCTTTCCTTCAACGCAAGATCTCTCTTCTTCAAAAATTCTATCATCATCTCTACCGACCTCTTCATTACGCCGAAGGTCTCATTAAATTCCTGCAAGCCCAGATCGGAGAAGAGAAGCTTCTCCACCACCTTTATCTCTATTCTTTCTACGAGATTCGCCGTCTCATCCCCCATGCGTTCCAGGGTCTCCACGATCTGGCCCATCAAGGCCAGCTCTTTTCTTTCGTCGGCGCCGGTGGACTGCTTTGAGATATCTATTATACTCTTCGCAAGTATCTTCTCCATCTCGTTTACGAGATGCTCCTCTTTGATGGCCAGAGCCAATGGCTCTAATTTATTATCAATGAAGCCCTTTTCTACTAATAGAAGACTGCCATAAACTTTATCAGCCATTAAAATTATTTTAGTCTGCATCTCTTTAATATCCATATATTACCTGCCCTTCAATTTGTCTTCGCCGTAAGCGTCGGCCACGGTCTCCTTACAGGGCTTAACGCCCGAAAGATACGCTGCCCTCGCCAGGGCGTGCGCGGAGACCGGCGCGGTCACTATTATGAATAAGAGGCAAAGAAGCGCCTTTATTCCTGTCGGGGAAAATCCTTTGAATAGAAATAGCCCGAAGAGTATGCCGCAGGTCCCGAGAGTGACGCACTTCGCCGAGGCCTGGATCCTGTTGTAGACATCCGGGAATCTTATGAGCCCGAGACATCCGAAGAAGTCGAATGCCAAGCCCACTATTATGAAGACCATCCCTACGGTCTCATTCATCGAAGTCCTTCCCTTCCAGGTATTTCGCAAGCGCCATTATACCTATGAAGCTCTGGAGCGCCCACGCTATACCTATATCTATATACCAGTCCCTTCCGGTAGGAAGGCTGAGAATAGCGCAAAAACCGACTATAAGTATACCGAGCATATCTATGGCTACCGCTCTGTCCGGCGCCGTCGGCCCTCTCAAAACCCGCCACAGGCAGAGGATGGCCGAAAAGATCAGCCACATGAATGAACGCGCAAGAAAGTCGGACTGCCATCGTATCATCGAAGGAAACGGCAGATATACTATGCCGAGAGCCACCGCCAAGATCGATATCGCCCCTATAGCCCAACGTACGGTTCTCGTCATCTAGTCAAATACCTTCTTTAGTATCTTTTCGAACTTCACGGCTACCGGTATGGCCCCTGAGCCCCCGTCTTTAATAACTAATCTATGCACATAAAGCACGCCGGCGGCCTTATCGACATCTATAGTCGTATTGCCCGGCGTAAGCGTAAGTGAATTGGCAAGGAATGTAAGGCCGATATCGGACTTGAGAGCGGTCTTTATCTTTATGGTGCCCGGCCTTATCGGCAAGGAAGGGTGAAGAACGCGGAACGCCACATCTATATTTGCCTTTATGCATTCCCATAAGAATATAACCACGTAATATGAGAGGTAAACGGCTTTTGTTAATATCCCAAAGAGAGAGCGCTTCTTTGAAGACTTCTTATCATCGAGGGAGCGCGAGAGGTCTGCAGTCATAAAAGTGACAAAGCCTGAGACCAGTACGCCCAGTATGATATCCTGTGTATTGATCGGGCGCCGCAGAGCGCTCCAGATCGAAAACCAAAGAATAAAGGATATGAAGTTCAATATCATCTGATCGCTCCCTTCACAAGGACGGCGATAGCGCCGTCTAGAAAAGAGCGGCCGGTATTCGGTAAAAGCAATAATACGCTGACTACGGAAAGTATCGCGAGTATCACCATAGGTACCGCCATGGTGACAGTGATAGGCTTACTTTTATTATCCAGATGAGTTCCTTTCGAACCGAACAGGACCGGCGTCACCGCCTTAAAATAATACCCTAAAGTGAGAATGCTTACCGCTATCGCTATAAAGGCAAGGACCGGCCTGTCCGCCTGGATACAGGCAAATATTATGATGATCTTACTCCAGAATCCGCCCAATGGGGGTATGCCTGATATGGACATAGCCCCTATCAGGTTCGTATAGCCTATAACGGGCGATCTGGCCAGCACACCGGTCATCTTCCTGAGATCCCTCGTGCCCATAGAGCTTTCTATGGCTCCGGCATTCAAAAATAGTAACGACTTGGAGATGCTGTGGTTGAAGAGATGAAATAATGCGCCCATGATCGATAGCGGAGTAGCGATCCCCAATCCCAGGGCTATGTAACCTATCTGGCTTATGCTCGAATAGGCGAGCAGCCTCTTTATGTCGTATTGGCCGAATGCCAGGATGCCGGCGACGACCATCGATATCACAGCCAGCCCTATGAGTATCATAGAGATCTTGGGCGTCATCCCGAATATATTAAAGAATATTCTCGAAAGCGCATATATGCCGAGCACCTTTATCAATACTCCGGAAAGCATGGCCGATATGGGCGTTGGCGCGGACGAGTGGGCGTCCGGAAGCCAGGCATGAAAAGGTACGAGCGCCGCCTTCAATCCAAATCCCATGATGAAGAGCGCGCTGACAAAAAGTATGATCTTCGACGCGCCTTTGTTCGCTATTACATTGGCCATATCCGCCATATTCAATGTCGAAGTGTAGCTATAGAGCAGCGCTATGCCCATCAGCATAAAGCTGGACCCTACGGCCCCCATGACGGCGTATTTAAAAGACGCTTCGAGCCCTTCGGCGTCAATGCCGAAAGCCACGAGCGCATACCCCGCTATCGCCGCTATCTCAAGCGCCACATACATATTGAAGAGATCACCGGCTATAAGCACACCGTTCATGCCTCCGACCATAAGCATAAAGAGCGTGTAGAACTTCCAGGTATCGGTATATTTTTTAATATAACCGGTGGAGTAGAGCGCGACGAGGAAGGCTATTGAGTTCACTATCACAAGCATGAATACGGAAAAGCCGTCCACGACCATCGATATCCCCATAGGCGCGGCCCATTTTCCGACTTCAAACATCAATACTTTCTGAGTTGCTATCAGCGATGCCAGGAAGATGCTTATGCCGGATAAGGATATCGTGGCCGCAATAGATATTATGTCGCCGGAGATCTTTATCCTCTTGCCCACCAGCGGTATGAAGAACGCGGCGGCAAGCGGGATCACTATAAGAAACGGTATAAGATTCATTATTCTATACTATCCTTTAAGCTTGTTTATCCTGGTTATATCAAATGTCCCGTATTTTTCATAGATCCTGATGGCTATGGATATTATGAGCAGCGTGAGCGATAATCCTATGACTATCAATGTGGAGACTATCGCCTGCGGCAGAGGATCAACCATATTTTTTATCGCCTGGTCGGACGCGAATATGGGCGAACGTCCTTCTGTCCTATATCCGGAGAGTATAAAGAATAGGTTCACCGCATATTCCATAATGCCTATGCCTATTATTATCTTTATCAGATTCCTTTTTCTCAGGATGCAATAGAGCCCCACCGAGAACAAGACCAGGCATAATATGTAGACCGTTATCATATAGACTTCCTACTCCGAATCCTTGTCCGATTTTGACAATAACACCAACGCCACAAATATCGCGAATAGCCCGGCGCCCACGATCACCATTTCGGCCAGCGGTATCACGATGTGAGAATAGCTTCCATGCCACCGGATCATCACCACATAAAGAAAGACAAGCGACGCTATGCTTATGGAGAAACGCATCGCATACGAATGCAGCCTCTTAAGCGCGACCTCTTTGCCAAAAGCAAGCATCACGTGGACTAAAGAGAGCGCTATTATTACGCCGCCGGCAAAACCGCCGCCCGGCGCGCTGTCGCCGTTCAGCGATATATATATCCCGTATAAAAGGATAAAGCCTATAGTTATACGGGTCACCGTCTTAACTATCAGCGTCATCCCCTTAGAGTCTTTTACCGTATCCATTCTATCCTTCAACTATTTTTTTCCTATCCTGCGGGCTACTGCCAGTATCCCTATAAGGGCCGTGAAGAGTATGGCCACTTCCCCTAACGTATCGTACGCGCGATAGTTCACGATTATCGACGCGACGACGTTTTTAGACCCCGTTGCCGCGACCGCGCTATCCAGATAAGCTTTTGAAACCCTCATAGGGCCCGAACCGAATGCCGGCAGGTTCTTTAACGCCACATACGCGATCGTCAAGAATACGGCTATGAAGCTTACCGTTGCCAATGTATTAAATACCCACCGTCCGGATTTGCTGAAAGGCAGGTCTTTCCTGATCGTCGCGCGTATCAAGATTATGAGGCTCAATATCTCGACCACAAGCTGCATTATGGCCAGGTCCGGCGCTTTCAATACGAGAAAGGCCATGCAAAGGCCTATGCCGACGGCACCTACGGCGATGACGCTCGAGAGAAGGTCCTTTACCTCGACCGCTATTATTGCCGCCGCTATCATGAACAACAATATTAAATGTATCTCTATCATCACATCACCACAAGAATAGTATCAAAAATACCGCTATCATGCCCAAAAGGCACCATACAAGATATGTC
This sequence comes from Candidatus Omnitrophota bacterium, assembly GCA_026387135.1. Classification (GTDB taxonomy): domain Bacteria; phylum Omnitrophota; class Gorgyraeia; order 2-01-FULL-45-10; family 2-01-FULL-45-10; genus 2-01-FULL-45-10. Next base: position 5,164 of record JAPLMH010000022.1, read on the forward strand.
GGCAGGATGCCGTTATGCAGCTTCTGAAAAAACCGGGCAGTTGGCGTCATCAGCCTGCGTGCGATATCGTATATATCGAATTCTCTCTTCTCTTCCTTCGAATATAGTTTCCCGAGCACCCCGATCTCTTTGATCGTATTATAAAATTCTGTTCCCGCCACCCTGTCGAACTGATCCGGATCCTCGCCGCCGACAAACGAAGAGACCACCCTCGTCCTTTTACGCGCCGCAAAGAGACAGATAACGGCACCCAGTAATATCGCCGCTATCATAAGCACCGTGGCCATGTCGGGACTCCAAGTGCCTATATAGGCTATGCTCTTACCGATAACGGGCGCTATCAATAACGAAACAGGGACTGCGAATGCAAATAGACCAAAGAGAACGCAGGCAGCCGCCAATACTATCATCGGAAGCGTCATCGATACCCCCGCTTCTTTGGCTCCCACCGTCTTTGCCGATGCGCGCCCCAGAAATACAGCATGCAGTAATTTTACAAAACTGGCGATGGTCAGGGCACTTCCGAACATTGCGGCGATAAGCCATACTATCCAGAAGGGATTTTTGGCATTACCAAGTTCGATTATCCCCTGATATATCATCCACTTTGAAAAGAACCCATTAAGCGGCGGTATTCCGGATATTGCCAGAGAAGCTATCAGGAAAGAGACGAATGTGACCGGCATATATTTTGAAAGGCCGCCGAGATCCGAAAGATCCGACGTCCCGGTGGACTTCTCCACGGCGCCGGCTCCTAAAAAGAGACACGATTTATAGAGGGCGTTATTCAGCATATGAAAGAGCCCGCCCGCTATACCGATGGGATTCGCCGTTCCTATACCCAATATCATGTATCCTACCTGAGAGACCGCATGATATCCGAGAAGTCTCTTGAAATCATGCTGCACTAGAGCTATAGCAACCGCAAATACTATCGTGACCGCTCCGACCACAAGAAGCAGGGTGTTAGATATGCCGTTCATGATAAAAAGGTCCAAAGAGATCCTTGCCAGTAGATATATCCCCAGTAATTTATCTAATGACGCCGGCAGATATGCCGTTACGCTCGCCGGACCGTCCTCCGCGACATCCGGAAGCCAGGAGTGAAAAGGTACCGCGCCGGCCTTCGCGAAAGATGCCGTCAATATACAGAAGAACGCCGCGTACGGCAGGACCCCGTTTAATGCGACATGGATCCCATCCATCGCTAACGTTCCAGTCATCTTCCAAATAAGGCCTATGGCAAATATCATTAGCGCATCGGTCGCGCCGATTATTATAAGCGCCTTCTTCGCGGATCTGGCGGCCTTGGGCGTCCCCTGGATACTTACCAAGAGATACAAAAGCGCCGCTAAAAATCCCCAGAATACTACCAGCACTATCAGATTATTGGCGAAGACTACCCCTAGGGAGCTTCCCAGAGTCATCAGAAGATATCCGAAATATCTTCCGTTATTCTTCTCTATATATCCGAAAGAGTATACTGTCACCAAAAGAGCAAAGAAAGATACGCCGAGCCCTGCGAGAGCGGATAAATTATCCACGGTAAATGTTGGCGTGTCAACGGGGGGCCAGTACAGGGGTTTCAATATGAATATGCGCACCAAAGCCGCCAATGAAGTGAGCGTCACTATAAAAGCCAGAAGCCTCGTCACTATCTTGAGACGCTCCGGAATAATAAGAGAGACTAATCCCGCCAGTATGGGTATTCCGACTACATATGCCAGAAAATTCACTAATAGATTCATTTTATCCCGTACTTATCCTTTATACGCCTGGTCTTTTCCTGAGATAACCGTATCAATTCGTTAACATCCATCACTTTTTTATCGCCGGGATCTACTATCAGCATCCTTTCGGTGCAGCAATAACAGGGATCTATCGCGGCCAATATGATGGTCGCGTCCGAGATCGTCTCTCCTATCACAGTCTCCCTGAATGTCGGGAAGTTCATATACGTCGGGGCGCGCACCTTGTGCCTCACGGCGGAGTTGGTGCCATCAGACTTTATATAGTGGAAGCATTCGCCTCTCGGCGCTTCGATCTGCCCTATCCCCTCTCCGGGCGGGATCTCTTTAGGATTTGAATCTATCGGGCCGTCCGACATCTTATCAAGGCATTGCCTGACGATGCTGACCGATTCGAACATCTCCAGTATCCTCACCACGGCCTTGGCGAATACGTCACCCTCTTTCTGGGTGATAACGTTCCACTTTACTCTGTCATATACTCCGTAGGGATGATCGCGCCTGACATCGACATCATAATCCGACGCCCTGGCAACCGGACCTATCGCGGAATAATCTATGGCGGCCTCTTTTGTCAGTATACCTACGCCTTTAAGCCTGTCGTGTAATACCGGGTCGTCCAGGACCGCGCCCTTCAGCATGGTGAGATGTTTTGTGAATTCATCAAG
>JAPLMH010000019.1 GCA_026387135.1 Candidatus Omnitrophota bacterium
CAGCGGAAAATTCTGACCTAAGATATGTACTCTGCAGTATGGGTTTACAAGACATTGGGCGATCAATATTATTCTCTTGTCTTTCTTGCTCATATTTATCTCCTACATTATTCTCGAGTCATACGCCCAGTGCATCACGGCTTGACGCTGTTTGGGCCTGCACTCCATGTCACCGGCGCTACAATGCTTATAAACTTGAGCTATATGCCGCTTGATCGCTTTCCACCTTGCTATCTGGCGGCGGTCTTCTTCGCCCAAACGCCGCCCCATGTAATACCGGCAATACCACTGGAACCACCCGCGCGGATCATCCGGATATATCCATCCCTTTTTACGCCAGTACGACAGGGGCTTGCTGGCGTTGATTCCAAAATAATTCAGCTTCGGATCATGGCGCTCGGGACAAAGTTTCGCTTTTCGGAACCAGTCGGACGGAAATTCCTTGCGGCAATCCGTCATGTACTTACCACCGAATACGCCCAGTTTTAACATTTGCTTAGGCGTGAGTTCAGGCTTGAATTCCAGGTCAAAATTTTTTCCGGTTGGTTCCGTCAAAATATACCGGAAGCGCTTTTGCATCTTGTCGTTGACTGTTATTATCTTGCGCACTGGCCCCCGTGTTTCATGTAATACTTCTGGTGGTATTTTTAACGACTGGGGTAAACTTTAGAGCAGCCGCATTTATACAATAACGTTTATGGGTAGGCGGTGGACCATCCTCAAATACGTGGCCTAGGTGCGCATCGCATCTTGCGCAAAGAACCTCGAGGCGCCTCATTCCCATGCTAATATCAGACTCTTCCTTTATGTTAATATCGGAAACCGGCTTCCAGAAGCTCGGCCACCCCGTTCCGGATTCGAATTTTTCATCGACTCTGAAGAGATCGGTTCCGCAGCCTACGCATTTATATATGCCTCCCGCCTTACCGATCTCGCATTTTCCGGTGAACGGCGCCTCGGTACCTTTTTGGCGTGTAATGCGATATTGTTCGGGGGTGAGTATCTTCTTCCATTCGGCATCGGATTTTACTATGCGCTCGACTTCTTCGATTTTTCCGGTGCCGGCGTTAAAGATGGGTATCTTATTTTTATCTTCCGCTCCGGCATTCTTCATAAATACTCCCGCAAAAATTAAAAATAAAATAAATGGAATGATCTTAAGTTTCATGTAACCCGTAAATTAGAATTTTTGTGCGGTTTCAGCGGCAATTTTTTGCGCCTCTCTTATCTTTCCTTCCGCCACATCCTGACCCAGGGCATCCATGGGTTGTGCGTTAATAAAGACTATATCGGCAATGCCAACCAAATTAAAGATCGCACGAAGATACGGCTCCTGATAGTCATATGGGTGAGACGGGCCGCCAGCACCATAATCACCTCCGCGGCTAGTGACTATCACCATCTTCTTATTCTTAGCGAGGCCTTCAGGTCCTTTATCGGTATAACGAAAGAGGTATTTTGGCTGTACTATAACATCAATGTATTGTTTCAAAACATAGGGTATGCTGAAATTCCACATAGGCGCACTTATCAGATAAGAGTCGGCTGACAGAAAACGTGTTATGGCTCGCTCGATATCCCGCCACGACTCTTTAAGTTCGCCCGAGAGATCCTTGCCCGAGAGAAGCACATATTTGCCGCTCACCGTCTTTAAGGTAAGGGGCGGGATCGTCTCCTTAAAGAGATCGAGCGTGTCTACGACGCAGTCCGGATATTTCTTCTTAAACTCTTTTAGAAAATATCCCGAAACCTTAAGCGTGCGCGACTCATCGCCTCTTGGTGTAGATATTATATGCAGGATTTTTTCCATAATTTAATTTGGCGGAGGAAGAAGGATTCGAACCCTCGAGGGGCTTGCGCCCCTAACAGTTTTCAAGACTGCCGCAATCAACCACTCTGCCATTCCTCCGCTTTAATACAATAAACAGTTTTTCCCGCCAAAACTATATTCAACCGTCAAACAATTTTTAGAAGTGTTTGGCGGGACTTCCTCGCTTCGCTCGGTCGCAAGACTGCCGCATTCCCCGGCAAAACTTTATTCAGAAATACATAGCCATTTAAAGGTGTTTGCCGGGATTCCCTCGCTTCGCTCGGTCACAACCACTCTGCTATTCCTCCGCCGAATTCTTAAAAGAATAATTGCCTATATATTGCTAAATAAATATATTTCGACTGATCCCAAAGGTCAATAGTAAACTTATGCATCGAGAATGTCTGGAACATGAGACTGAATATGAATGATATCACGACTATATTTAGTATATAAACGAGCACTATCGAGAAGAGATAGCCTGACTTCACTATGTCGGGCTGGCGGATCTTCATCACTTCGATCGTAGATATCATATGCATCGCTAGCGTAAAGCCTATTAGGAATACGAAGAGGCCGCCTGAAATATTATAGGAAGACGCCACTACAAAATAGACTACCGTTATTATGATGGCGTATATCGGTATGAAGTACGGTCCGAGCTCTATGACGAAGTTCGACTTATCCGTTCCGACCGAGCCGCCTTCTTCCGATACTTTAAATGATTTTATCTTGCCGCCGAA
>JAPLMH010000167.1 GCA_026387135.1 Candidatus Omnitrophota bacterium
CATATCCCTGAGAAATGCATACACTGCCAGACCTGCTGGATGTACAGCCCGGATTCGGCTGTCATCACCAAGGATGGTAAATTTGTAGCATTCGACTACGAATACTGTAAGGGTTGCGGAATCTGCGCGAATGAATGTCCCGTGAAGGGTAAAGCCATAAAGATGATCTCTGAAAAAGAGGCGAAGAAGAACGAAAAGATATGCCCAAAATAAACACAGTAGCAAGGACCGGTAACGAGGCGATGGCAGAGGCGATGCGTCAGATAAATCCTGATGTAGTAGCCGCCTATCCTATTACCCCGGCCACCGAGATAGTGCAGATATTCGCAAGTTACGTGGCCGACGGCCTGGTAGATACTGAATTTGTACCGGTCGAGAGCGAACATTCGGCGATGTCGGCTTGCATAGGCGCGAGTGCCGCTGGCGGCAGGACGATGACCGGCACTTCGAGCCAGGGGCTTGCCCTTATGGCCGAGATGCTCTACATAGCTTCAGGTTTAAGGCTTCCCATAGTGCTTGCCGATGTTAATAGGGCGCTGTCATCCCCCATCAATATACATTGCGACCATTCAGATACCATGATGATAAGAGACTCCGGATGGATACAGATATTTTCAGAGAATGCAGAGGAAGCCTACGATAATATGATCCAGGCCGTGAAGATAGCCGAGACCGCGGCTCTACCCACCATGGTTACTACAGACGGATTCATAATAAGCCATGGCATGGAGAGGGTGGATATATTCGACGATAAGGATGTTAAAGATTTCGTGGGGCCGAAGAAGCTGGGCCACTACCTATTGAATATGGAAAAACCGATCACCTTAGGAGCGCTTGACCTCCAGGACTACTATTTTGAGCACAGGCGACAGCTTGCCCAGGCGATGATAGATTCGAAAGCCATAATACTTGATGTCGCGAAGAGTTTTAAAGAAAAATTCGCCCGCTCCTATGGATTATTTGAATCATACAAGTTAGATGACGCAGATCGCGCTATAGTGGTGATGGGGTCTACCGCAGGAACGGCTAAGGTAGTCGCGGACGACTTAAGAGCAAAAGGAATAAAGGCGGGAGTCTTAAAACTCAGGGTCTTCAGGCCATTCCCCAAAAAAGAGATAGCGGAGGCCCTAAAGAATATAAAGGCCGTCGCTGTGATGGATAGAAGCGATACGATAAGCGGCAATGAAGGGCCCCTTGCCCTCGAAATAAAAGCCGCGCTATTCGATTCTAATATAAAGAAGGATATACCGGACTATATATTCGGACTTGGCGGCAGAGAGATAAGGCTGGAGGATATAGGATCCGTATATAAAGATCTTGGCGAAATGATAGATGGTAAAAGTAAGCCCAAGGTAACTTACCTGGGAGTTAGAGAATAGGGCTATGGCGAATATAAAAGAATTATCTAAGCAGAAGGAGCTATTTACCGGCGGACACCGCGCGTGCGCGGGATGCGGAGCCGCGATAGTGGCACGGCAGGTTCTTGCTGTGGCAGGCCCGAATACCGTGGTCGTCAGCGCTACTGGATGCCTGGAAGTAGTGTCCACTATATTCCCTTATACTGCCTGGAACGTACCGTTCCTGCACAGCGCCTTTGAAAATGCCGCAGCCACGATAAGCGGCGTCGAGGCTCTGTATAAATCATGGGTCCGGCAGGGGAAGTATGATAAGAAGCTAAATTTTATAGCATTCGGCGGAGACGGCGGCACATATGATATAGGCCTGCAGTCACTCTCGGGCGCAATGGAAAGAGGGCATAATATACTCTACGTCTGCTACAATAACGAAGCTTACATGAATACCGGCGTTCAGCGTTCCGGAGCCACTCCTAAAGGAGCCGATACGACCACCGCTCCGGTAGGTAAAGTAAAAAAAGGCAAAGAACAATACAGAAAGAATCTCACCGAGATAATGGTGGCTCATGGCATACCTTACGTGGCGCAGGCTGTCGTGGGGAACTGGCGCGATCTGGCTTCAAAGGTGGAGAAGGCGCTCTCCATAGAAGGCCCGAAATTTATAAACGTATTTCAGCCGTGCAGGCTCGGATGGAGTTATAAGCCGGAGCTTACCTGCGAGCTTGGCCGTTTAGCCGTGGAGACATGCACATGGCCCCTATACGAGGTAGTTGACGGGATTTATAAGATAACTTATAAGCCCAAGGAGAAGAAGGCCGTATCAGAGTGGTTGAATATGCAGGGCCGTTTCAGGCATCTTGCAAAGCCTGAAAACAAACCTATTGTCGATGATATACAGGCCCAGACTGACAAGTTTTGGGAAAATCTTTTGAAGAAGGAATCAGTCGTCTAGCTGACCCGCCGGTAGGAACAATCTTTTTTTTCACAGATCTCGCATGTTGAACCCGATTTAGTAAAAACCCCTTTATTGGCTATGCCAACTATGGCGGAGATAGATTTTTTTGGTTTCATCATGCAGCTTTCGGTCAATGATACGCCTATTTTGGAAAAATCCAGTATTTTAGCGAGTATCCGCTGCTCTTCTATAGGCCAGTCGCAGTATCCGGGGCTATATCGCCTTGAAACACTCTTTCTAAGTATCGAATAATCCTTCCGGATATTCTTCTCAACAGCTTCCGCCAGGCTCTCGACTGCGAAGGAGCCAAGTCTATCGAGCAGATATCCATCGAGAGGTTCTTTGCCTTTTGTTTCCACGCCAGCCGCGTTCTCTATTCCTTCGCCTATAGTCACAAGATATATCACTACATGGCTTGCGCCTTTTATATAATCAGATATCTTGCCGGATGAGAATCTTACGCCACCCTCGAGCTCTATAAAATCTTCTCCGATATGAGTTATCTTTTTTACTTTTTGGGTATAGTTGGGTTTTGAAAGAGATATCGCTTTGGCCAGAGATTCGTCCAGGCTTTTGGATATGGCGAGGCCTCTTTCGCTATGATCGTCAAGGCCTATTCGCTCCCGGGCCTTAAGCTCTTCCTTGACATGGACCCAGTCTATAGCAGCTTTGTTTCTGGAGAATAACAGGATGCCTGCCATTATAAGTAGGATGCCCGGAACTATAGGCAATACAAGGCCGGCTATTCCTATCAATATAAGAATGACGCCTACGAGCTTTGAGAACACAGGAATCTCTTTATCCTGATGAGGGCTTCTTTGATGTTGCTTATGCTTGAAGCGTAGGATATGCGGACGTAGCCTTCACACGATGGCCCGAATGCGGTTCCCGGGACCAAAGCGACGCGTTCTTTCTCTAAGAGCCTCTTTGCGAACTCCATAGAAGAGAGGCCCGACTTTTTTATAGAAGGGAAGGCATAGAAAGCCCCCTCGGGTTTATGGCAGGACAGTCCGGCTTCATTCAGCCCCGATACAACGTACCCGCGCCGTCTTTTATATTCGCGCTTCATATCCCGCGTGGACTTCTCCCCGTTCTTTAAAGCTTCGCGCGCGGCCATCTGCGACATTATAGGTGCGCATAGCATGGTATATTGATGGATCTTTGTCATCATGGCTATAACATCTTTCGGGCCGCATGCATAACCTATCCTCCAGCCGGTCATAGCGTATGATTTCGAGAATCCATTCAGGTAGATAGTCCTATCTCTCATTTTGGGGAGAGTGGGAAATGGCGTGTGGTCAAAATCGTACGTAAGGTCGCCGTATATCTCGTCGCTGATCATTATGAGGTTCTTCTTTAAGACGACCTTGGCTATGGCGTTCAATTCTTTCTTAGTATATGAAACGCCGGTAGGATTATTGGGATAGTTCAGTATTATTGCTTTGGTCTTGCTGTCACAATACTTTAATATATCCTTAGGCGTCAGCTTAAAGCCGTTCTCAGGGTCCGTCTTGATGAATACCGGTTTACCGCCGGCCAATGTTACGAGCGGGCCGTACGACACATAGTAAGGCTCCGGAACGAGTATCTTATCGCCTCTATTGATTATTGCGCGCACAGCCAGGTCGAAAGCTTCGCTTACGCCCACGGTGATCAGGATCTCGTCCTCAGGATCGTATTCAAGGCCGTGCCTATTCTTGAGGTAGCCGGATATATCCTTTCTAAGCTCTATCATCCCTTTATTGGATGTGTAGGAAGTGTAGCCCTCTTCAAGGGAGAATATAGCCGCCTCGCGGACATTCCACGGCGTAACGAAATCGGGCTCGCCGATACCGAGAGATATGACATCCTTCATGCCGAGCACCAGGTCGAAGAAGACCCTTATGCCGGATGGAGGGATATTTTCTACTAACTTTGATGTTCTCATTTACAGCGAGATCGCCTCTCTCTTATCTCTCTTTGCCTGCCTTAATATATCCCCGTCCTCTTTATATTTTTTCAGGATAAAGTGCGTGACGGTCCCGCGGACATTCTCCATGGGAGCCAATTTTGATGACACAAAATTTGATACGGTATGTATATTCTTACCTTCGACGACCACAAGAAGATCGTATGTGCCGCTCATCAGATAACAGGAGCTCACCTCCGGAAATTGATAGATGCGCTCTGCAAGATAGTTGAAGCCAACATCCTTCTTCGGAGTTATCTTCACCTCTATGAGGGCGCGCACATCGGACCCTTCGTCCTTGACGAGCTCCTTATTTATTACCGTCTTATACTTCAGGATGACCCCGTCTTTTTCGAATTTCTTGATGGCCTTTTTTACAGTCTGCACCGAACTCCCGGTCATCTTAGCTATCTCTTCCGGAGTTGTCCTCGCGTCTTTCTCTAAAATTTCCAATATCTCAT
>JAPLMH010000057.1 GCA_026387135.1 Candidatus Omnitrophota bacterium
ATAACTGCGATATCGAGATCATAGACTGTCTCACGCCCCGTTACGATATCGAAAGGTTCGGGATGGTGCTCGTCGGCAGCATAAAGCACGCCGATGTCCTGCTCTGCACCGGCTCGGCGAATAAGATGACGGTCCCGCTGATAAAAAAATTATATGAACAGATGCCGAAGCCCGGATTTGTAGTGGCATTCGGCGCCTGCGGCGCTTCACGCGGGATGTTTAAGGACAGCTACAATACCGGCAAGCCTCTCGATGAGATAATACCGGTGGATATGTATATACCTGGATGCCCTCCCAGGCCGGAAGCTATAATGGCGGGGTTGCTGAAGTTGATAGGCAAACTTAATTCCAAAGGGAAAAAATAAAGATGAAGATGGATGAATTACTGAAGAATATAAGTAATAGGTTTGGGAAAGATATCCTCAATGTAAATAAGAGGTCAGAAAAACGAGCTTACATAGATATATATCCGAAAGATATAAAAGCGTTCGTGCGTTATATATTCAAGGATCTTTCCTGCAGGTTCGATACGGCGTCCGGAGTGGACGATTTTGACTCACTTGAGATACTCTACCATTTTTCTCATGACCCCTCGGGCATCACCATATCGCTGCGGGCTATGCTGAAGGACAAACAGGACCCGCATATCGACACCATCACCGACATTACCAGGTCCGCCTGGTGGATAGAGAGGGAACTGCACGAACTTTTTGGAATAGAGTTTAACGGCAACTCCGATCTTCGTCCGCTCCTTCTGCCCGACGATTGGCCGAAAGGCGTATACCCTTTGAGGAAAGATTTCCAACCTCCTAAAAGAGATTCGAGGAAAGACTGATATGAGCCATCATGCGCACATACCCATAGGTCCCTACCATCCTTTACAGGAAGAGCCGGAATTTTACAAGCTTGTGGTCGACGGTGAAAAGGTCGTGGACGTCGACGTGAGAATAGGTTATAACCATCGCGGCATAGAGAAGCTCTCCGAGAGCAAAAGCTATGATCAGTCGATCTTTCTTGTGGAGCGCATATGCGGCATCTGCTCTTCGAGCCATCCCATAGCGTGCTGTCAGGCGCTTGAGGATATAAGTGGCATCGAAGTTCCCGAAAGGGCTCTTTACATACGTACCATTTGCCAGGAGCTTGAGAGATTGCATTCGCATATGCTCTGGCTGGGCCTTGCCGGACATTTCATAGGGTATAACACCGTATTTATGTGGGCGTGGAAGTACCGCGAACCGATATGTGACATAATGGAGACCGTTACGGGAAACCGGCAGAACTACGCGATGCATAAGGTGGGCGGAGTGCGGCGCGACATAGAGAAAGAGCACGTATCCTATATATTGAAGAGGCTTGATGAATTCACAAAACATCTCACCATGCTGAAGGGCGCGGTCCTGGACGACCCGGTATTACACGACAGGCTTAAAGGCGTAGGTATCTTGACAAAAGAGGCCGCCATAGATTATTCCGCGATAGGTCCGGTTGCCAGGGCGTCGGATTATGATATAGACGTCAGGCGCGATCACCCTTACGGAGTATATGACAGAGTAAAGTGGAATGTTATCACCCAAAAAGAGGGGGACGTATTCGCCAAGGCCGTGGTGAGGATACTGGAGATGTTTGAATCGGTCAGCATCATCAGGCAATGCCTTGATAAGATGTCGGACGGCCCGATAGATTCAAATCCTAAAGAGATCCCGCCCGGAGAGGGGATAGGGCAGATCGAAGCGCCGAGAGGCGAATGCTTCCACTATATAAAGTCTGATGGTACCAACTCTGCCGTGAGGCACAAGGTGCGCGCCCCGACGTATATGAACTTCCC
>JAPLMH010000160.1 GCA_026387135.1 Candidatus Omnitrophota bacterium
TATTAGAGACGACCGGTCTGATGAAGACTTACGGCAAGAGATGTGTGGTAGAATCCGTGGATATCAACGTAAAGAGAGGCGAGGTTGTGGGACTTTTGGGGCCTAACGGCGCAGGTAAGACCACCACCTTCTACATGATAACGGGCTTGATAGCGCCGGACCGCGGCAGGATAGTCTTTGACAGGCAGGATATAACCGGAATGCCGATGCATATGCGCGCGCGTTCAGGCATCGGATATCTCTCCCAGGAGCCGTCGATCTTCAGAAAATTAACGGTCGAGGAGAATATAATGGCGGTCCTCGAGACGCTCGACTTTTCCCCGCGTGAACGTAAACGAAGATGCGACGAGCTGCTGAACGAGCTTAAGACAACGCACCTTAGGAAGAATATGGCATATACGCTTTCAGGGGGAGAGAAGAGGCGTGTGGAGATCACCAGGGCGCTCGTTACGAATCCGCTCTTCATTTTATTGGATGAGCCTTTCAGCGGGATAGACCCTATAGCTGTAGGCGAATGCCAGGAGATAATAAAAGAGCTGCGCGATAAGGGGCTGGGCATACTTCTTACGGACCACAATGTGAGAGAGACCCTGACGATATGCGACCGCTCTTATCTTATGGCCGGTGGGAAGATACTCATATCCGGCCCGAAAGAAGAGCTCATCTCCGACCCCAAGGCCAGGGAGATATATCTCGGTGAAAAATTTTCAATGTAATGCGCGAGAAAAATTCCGCGAAGCGAAATTTTCTATGTAAACGAAATGGTTTTGTGATATAATTACGGCTTCCAAAAAATCAGGAGAGAGATGGATACGAAGACGAAGGCGAAGGCGCTGGAAGAATGTTCGACGCTTTTTGAGATAGAGGTCCCAAAAGAGACCGTTGATCAGGCGTTCGAAGAAGTATACAGCGAGATGGCCAAGGTGGCCTCCATACCGGGTTTCAGGCCGGGGAAGGCTCCCAAGGAGCTCATAAAAAAACGCTACTCAAAAGAGGCTAAGAAAGAGGTGGTAAACCACCTCATTCCGGATGCCTATCAAAAAGCCGTAGAGGAGCACAAGATAGACCCGATAGGTTATCCAGACATAACGGAGATGGTGCTCGAAGAAGGCAAGGCCATGTCCTTCAAGGCGAAGATAGATACAAGGCCGAATTTCAAATTAAAAAATTACAAAGGTATACAGGTAGAGAAGAAAAAAGTATCAGTCAAAGACGAGGATATCGATAAGGCCCTGGATAATCTCCGGCAGTATAGCGCCAAATATATGGCGGTAGAAGATAGACCCGCCCAGATGGATGATTATGTGGTAAGCGATCTCGATTGTCTCGTGGATGGAAAACCGGCTCATAAGAAAAGAGAGAACCTCTGGCTCTACATAGACAAGGGTTCGATCATGAGCGGCCTGACCGAGAAGATGATCGGCATGAACAAGAATGAGGAGCGCGATATCGAAGTAGAGCTCTCAAAGGACTATCCCGATAAGAATATTGCTGGCAAGCTTGCCAAGTACCACGTAAAGGCCAAAGAGATAAAGGTGAGAAGCCTGCCTAATGTAGATGATGAGTTCGCCAAGGACCTGGGGAAAGAGAACCTGGCGGAGCTTAAGAAGGAAGTGGCGAAGGAGCTGGAGAATAAGATGAGATCTGACAGCGAGATAGCTGCGGAGAACCAGCTGCTCAACAAGATCATAGACGATAACAGCTTCGCGGTGCCCTCGGCCCTGGTAAAGAAGCAGATACGCATGATGTCCGAGAATGCCAAGGCGCGCCTCTTGGAAAAAGGCTTTAAGAAGGAAGACCTCGATAAGAGGGACGGCGAACTGGAGGAGCGTTTTAAGGATGACGCGTTGAGGCAGGTCCGTCTCTTATTCATACTGGATAGGATAGCAAAGGATGAGGGCGTCAAGGTAGATGATAAGGACCTCGAGGATGCGTACAAGTCGATATCCATAAGGAGCGGTAAGAGCGAAAAAGAGGTCAAAGATCATTATGAGAAGGAAGGGCTGGTAGACAACCTTCTGGAGAGAGTAAGGGAGGAGAAGACGATAAGTTTTCTCCTAAAGAGCGCCGAAATAAAAGAGAAGGATTAAAAAAGGGGGGCTATCTTCATGAGCATACTTGTTCCTATGGTGATAGAGACTACCGGTAGAGGCGAGAGGGCGTATGATATCTATTCGAGGCTTCTGAAGGACAGGATCATTTTTATAGGCACGGCTATAGACGATATGGTGGCCAATCTTATAATAGCGCAGATACTATTCCTTCAGATGGAGGACCAGGATAAGGACATCTCCATATATATAAATACCCCGGGCGGATCCGTAACCAGCGGGTTGGCGATCTACGATACCATGCAGTTCATCAAACCCGACATCAACACTTATTGCGTGGGCCAAGCCACAAGTATGGGAGCGCTTCTTCTTGCCGCGGGCACTGCGGGAAAACGTTTTGCGCTTCCGCATTCGCGGATCATGATACACCAGCCATGGGGTGGAGTTCAGGGCGCGGCCTCCGACATCAGTATCCAGGCGCAGGAGATATTAAGATTGCGTGCGAGGCTTGAAGAGATATTGGCTAAGCATACAAAACAGCCCCTAGAGAAGATAAAGAAGGATAGCGACAGGGACTATTTTATGTCGGCCGAAGAGGCAAAGGTATATGGGATCGTGGACGAAGTGGTAGAGAATATTACGAAGAAAAAGAAATAAGTTAGCTGTAAGCTATAAGAAAGGATCTATTATGAGCAAGAAGTATCTGATGACGCCGGGGCCTACGCCGGTTCCCGAAGATATAAGGCTTGAAATGGCGAAGCCCATCATCCATCACAGGACGAAGGAGTACCAGGCCATATTCAAAGAAGCGACCGAGGGGTTGAAGAAGATATTCAAGACATCGAATGACGTATTCACGTTTACTTCCAGCGGGACGGGCGCCATGGAAGCATCGGTAGTGAATGTTCTTTCTGCCGGTGACAAGATAATAGTGGTCCGCGGTGGAAAGTTCGGCGAGAGATTCGGCGATATAGCCAAAGCATATGGCGTGGAAGTTATCGCGATAGATGTAGAATGGGGCACCGGTCCGAAGCCGGAAGTTATAAAAGAGACATTGAAGAAGAATCCGGATGTTAAAGCGGTATATACGACGCTATGCGAAACGTCCACCGCTACAGTTTTTGATATAAAGTCAATCGGAGAAATTGTGAAGGCGACGGATGCGCTATTTGTGGTAGATACGATAAGCGGCCTGGGCGCCGATGACTTTGAAAATGACAAATGGGGGGTTGACATAGCGGTCTGCGGTTCGCAGAAGGGCCTCATGATACCGCCGGGGCTGGCGTTCTGCTCCGTCAGCGAAAAGGCGTGGAAGGCCGTAGAGACCTCAAAGCTTCCGAAGTTCTATTTCAATTTCAAAAAATATAAGAAGGCATGGCTCGATATGGATACTCCGTTCACGTCAGCCATAACTCTTGTAATAGGGTTGAAGAAGGCGGTCGAAAAGATCAACGCTCAAGGAATAGACAGCGTCATAGCTGAACATAATTCACAGGCCCGCGCATTCCGCGAAGCTTGTAAAGCTATCGGCCTGACTATATTCTCCAAGAGCCCTTCATCCGGCGTTACCGGAGTGAACATGCCTAACGGAATGAACGCCGACGACCTGATAAAACTGTTAAAGACGGAGTTCGGAGTTACTTTTGCACCCGGACAGGAGCATCTCAAAGGCAAGATATTCAGATGCGCTCACATGGGAGGTATAGACAGGGAACATACTATAGAAGCTATAAAGGCCCTGGAGATGGCGCTCTCTAAGTCAGGGCATAAGTTCACAATCGGCGCGGGAGTTGTAGCAGCGGAAAAGATACTTTAGCGGGAGGTATGATAAGATGCCATTCAGAGTGCTTATAAGCGATTCGCTTTCGAAGGAAGCCGTAGATATTCTTACAAAAGAGCCGGAACTTAAGGTAGACGTAAATACCAAGTTGACTCCGGAAGAGTTAAAAAAAGTCATTAAGGACTATGACGCGCTTCTGGTCCGGTCCGCCACAAAAGTGACCAAAGAGGTCATACAGGCGGGCGATAAACTGAAGATAATCGGCAGGGCGGGTGTAGGCCTGGACAATGTCGATATCGACGCGGCATCCAAGAAGGGCATCATAGTGGTAAATACTCCGGGCGGCAATACTATATCAACGGCTGAACACACCTTTTCTATGATGCTGGCCCTTTCGCGCAGCATACCTCAGGCCGACCTTTCTATGAAGAAGGGTGAGTGGGAACGCAAAAAATTTATGGGGGTCGAGCTTTACGGCAAGACTCTCGGCATAGTCGGTTTAGGCAGAATAGGGACCGAAGTGGCCAAGAGGGCCTTAAGCTTTGGAATGAAGATCGTTGCTTACGACCCGTACTTGTCATTTGAAAGAGCCAAGGAGCTTGGTATCGAGTCGTCAGACCTGGCCGGCCTATTGAAGCAGGCGGATTACATAACTGTCCATACTCCGCTTACGCAGGATACAAAACATGTCATATCGGATAAAGAGTTCGACATTATGAAGAAGGGTGTCAGGCTTGTTAACTGCGCCAGGGGCGGCATCATAGACGAAGCCGCTTTGATAAAGGCTATAGAGTCTGGTAAAGTTGCCGGCGCGGCGCTGGATGTCTATGAAGATGAGCCTCCGGCGAAAGATTCCAAGCTTATAAAGTCGGACAAGATGGTCCTGACACCGCATCTGGGGGCATCAACCGAGGAAGCGCAGACGAATGTGGCGGTAGATGTGGCCAATACGGTAAGGGATATGCTCTTAGGCAGGTGCGTCAGGAACGCTGTCAATATGCCATGCGTCGATCCGGAACTCTTAAAGGTCATGGAGCCGTATTTAAAGCTATCCGAGAATATAGGCGCTATCAGCACACAGATAGCGGAAGGTCATATAAAGAAGGTCAAGATAAGATATGTGGGCGATATATTAAAGTACGACCTCTCGTCGTTTACGATATCGTTGGTCAAGGGAATGCTCAAGCCGATACTCCAGGAGACGGTTAATTTCGTCAACTCTATGGTTTTAGCCAAGGAGCGCGGCATTACGGTAGTTGAATCTAAGACGGCAGAAATACAGGATTTCGCCAATCTTATCATCGTAGAGGTCGAGACCGATAAGACGAAGAGCCTTGTGGCCGGCACGCTATTCACGAAATCCGAGCCGAGAATAGTCAAGATCAATGAGTTTTGGGTAGACTGCGTGCCTCAGGGTAATATGCTGCTCGTCTTCAATAAGGATGTGCCCGGATTGATAGGCGAGATAGGAACGATATTCGGTAAAAATGGTATAAATATCGCCAGCGTCTCTTTTGGCAGGGATGTCAAAGGCGGCAACGCTGTGAGCGTATGGAACGTCGACAGCGATGTCTCGAAGAAGGTCTTGGACGATATAAAGAACGCCAAGAATGTACAGGAAGTGAAACTGGCTAAGCTTTAGGCTATCAAGAGGAGAAGGTATGGCAAAAAAACAGAATAAGATCTATATACTCGATGTGACCAATAGAGATGGCGTGCAGACATCCAGGCTGGGGTTGGCGAAGCTGCAGAAGACGATGATAAATATCTATCTCAATGAGATGGGCATCGCCCAGTCTGAATTCGGTTTTCCCGTAACGCGCCACGAGACCAACTATATAAACGCGAACTTAGAGCTTGCCAGGATGGGTGTATTGAAGCCCATTCTTTTATGCGGATGGATACGCGCGATCAAGGGCGATGTTGAGAAGGCTCACAGGATGACCAAAGTGGACAGCCTTAACCTCTCCATATCGACCTCCGAGCAGATGATAGGCGGAAAATTCCAGGGTAAATATACGAAGGAAGATGTTATAAAAGAGATGGTCGAAGCTGTTCATACAGCTCAAAAGTTCAACATGAAGCACATTGTGGTAAACGCGGAAGACGCGTCGAGGACGCATATCGATTATCTGATAAAATTTGCCAGGGCTGCAAAGAAGGCAGGTGCGCAGAGAATACGATATTGCGACACTCTAGGCTATGACGATCCTTTCACCATATATGACAGGATAAAACTATTGGCCTCCGAGATAAAATTGCCGATCGAGCTGCACTGCCACAATGACCTTGGCATGGTGGTGGCCTGCTCCGTTGCCGGGGCTAAAGCGGCCATAGATGCAGGCGTCGATGCCTACATAAATACCACGGTTAACGGCATGGGCGAAAGAGCCGGCAACGCGGACCTCGTTAGCGTTATACTTGCGATAAAATATTCAAGCGGATTTAAAGACGGTAAGTATATACTGGACGAGAGAGTTAAGCTCTCATGCGCATGGAAGATAGCCAAGTATGCTTCGTATGCCTTCGGGGTACCGATCCCGATAAATCAGCCTGCTGTCGGAGCCAACGCTTTTGCCCATGAATCCGGCATACATGCCGATGGCGCTTTAAAGGACAGAAGGAATTACGAGCTGTATGATTTTGAGGAGCTCGGCAGGGGAGAGCCCGAATTGATCGAGACCGGCAGGCAGATAACGGCCGGCGAGTACAGCGGCATAAAAGGCTTCAGGAACGTCTATGACAAGATCGAGATAAAGTTCAAGGACGAGGAAGAGGCCACAAAGATATTGGAGCTTGTCCGTTACGCGAACGTTCATACTCAGAAGCCCCTCACGGAGGATGAATTGAGGTTCATCGCCAAGTATCCCGAGATAGCGCGTAAGATTTTCACAATGACACCATAGTTTCAGGGAGGATAAAGATGCGAAACAGACTTCCCATTGTTATTTTAGTTGCCGCGATCTATCTGATGATAGCCGCGGGCTTCGTAAGCGCCCAAGAGGCTAAAAAGGTTGGAATGTTGGAGCGCATCAAAAAATCTTACAACGATTTTAGGAACCGCGGGCAGCAGAAACCCCAGGTTTTAAAGAAAGAGTCTTTGCCTATAAAGCCAATTGAACGACCTAAGGCCATTGTGCCGAAGAAGGAGTTGACCAAAGAAGAGAAGCTCGCCGAGTTCAAGGAAGATCTTGCAGTCAACGAAGAGGTATTCGATATGGTCCCGGGACTTAAGGCGGAGAAGGATCCTGACGGCAAGGCCTTATATACTTTTAATGGAATGAAGCTGGAAGACCTGTCGAAAGAGGATCTGGATGGAATATTCAGTAAGGCGGGACAGGTGATGGTAAGATTACGCACCGAAAGGATACAGAGGCAACTGGATACAGTAAATCGGGCACAGGCTTTGCAGAGACCGGCAGCCGCGCCGCAGCTGCCGCGCATTCCGGCGCAAGCGCAGTCGACGCGTATTCCGTCCGCACCGCCATCCGCTCCCAGGCCCCCTTCATTACCACCTGCAGTGCCTCAAAGGAGATAATAAAAGGATATCATGTCAAACACAGTCATAATAGGAGCCCAATGGGGCGATGAGGGTAAGGGCAAGGTCATAGATATATACTCCAAGAAGGCCGATGTCG
>JAPLMH010000052.1 GCA_026387135.1 Candidatus Omnitrophota bacterium
TGAATTGTCTTTCTGGTGCAGCCCTATGCTGGGCTCGTCCAGGATATAGATCACCCCGACCAGGCCTGAGCCTATCTGCGTAGCCAATCTTATACGCTGAGCCTCCCCTCCGGAGAGGGTGAAGCTACGCCTATCGAGGGTGAGGTAATCGAGGCCCACGTTTATCATGAACTGCAGACGCGCGTTGATCTCTTTCAATACCTGATGCGCTATAGTAACTTGAGTCTTTGTCAGTTTGAGGCCTGTCAGAAATTCTTTCATAGCCTTTATAGACAAGCCGGAGACTTCGGCGATATTTCTACCGTCTATAGTGACCGAGAGGCTCTCTTTCTTTAGCCTCATCCCGTTACATTCGGGACAAGGCTGGACTGACATATATTTATTGATCTCGGTCTTTATGAATTCGCTCTCCGTCTCGCGGAACCGCCTCTCCAGGTTCGGCACCACCCCTTCGAAACTGCCCCACTTTTTCTCGGCCTCTCCGTAAAGGACCAGTTTCTTAATATCCTTCGGAAGGTCTTTGAAAGGCGTCTCGACATCAAATCCGTATTCTCGGGCAACTGAGCGCAAAAGCCGCCTGTAATAAAGGTATAGCCCCTTGCCTCCCCGCCTCCATGCATCGACGGCACTTATGACGGGTTTTGATTTGTCTGATATGACGAGCTCCGGATCTATCTCCATCTTATTACCGAGCCCGTCGCATACGGGGCACGCTCCGTACGGTGAGTTGAATGAAAATATTCTCGGCGCTATCTCACCCAAACTGATCCCGCAGCCTATGCAGGCATAGAGTTCGCTGTATAATGTATCTTTGTCCGCGCTTACAATGATCAGCCCTTTGCCTATCTCCAAAGCGGTCTCTACGGAGTCTGTCAGGCGCTTACGGACTTCGTCGCCTTTTAGAGTGATCCTGTCTACCACGATCTCGATATCGTGCGTCTTATTTTTATCCGGCGTTACGGACTTTTCTAGCTCATGTATAGCGCCGTCGATCCTGACTCTTACAAATCCATCCTTCTTTGCTTTTTGGAGAATATCTTTATGCTCGCCCTTTCTTCCTTTTACTACAGGGGCAAGGATGATTATCTTCGAATCCTGAGGCAGACGCATCACCTGGGCGACTATCTCCTGCGAAGTCTGGCGGGTTATAGGTTTTTTACATTTGGGGCAATGCGGAGTGCCGATGGAGGCGAATAAGAGCCTCAAATAATCGTATATCTCGGTCTGAGTGCCCACCGTGGAACGCGGATTGGATCCTGCGCTCCTCTGTTCTATGCTTATAGCGGGTGACAGGCCCTCTATATACTCGACGTCGGGTTTTTGGAGCTGTTCCAGGAATTGACGGGCGTAACTGGAGAGGCTTTCAACATAACGGCGCTGACCCTCGGCATATATAGTATCGAATGCTAAAGAAGATTTCCCGGAGCCGGAAAGGCCCGTTATCACTACAAGTTTATCGCGGGGGATATCGAGGTCGATATTCTTAAGATTATGCTCTTTCGCGCCTCTTATCGTTATAGAATCTCTTACCATATGTATTAGTAAAATCAGGGACAGGTACCATCAAAAGTGATACCTGTCCCCTTTTTTTGTTATTACCTCTTTTTCTTCTTACCGCCTCTTAACATCTTCGCGCACGAAACATCGCCCGCCTTATCGATGAAATAGAGACAGCCCTTCTCCTTCTTTACGCCGGGTTTAGCGATAACCTTACCGCCGCCGCCCTTAGACTTGCCTCTCGCCATCTTCGTCTCGACGACATTACCCTTCTTATCGACGTAATAGAGATATCCTTTTTTCCTCTTTATCCCTACCTTCGCAACCTTCTTGTGTGCCATTAAATTCACCTCCCTTCACATTATATTTATAATCAACTTCTTTTATCTGCGTATATTCTTTGTTCACCCTGCCTATGGACCTGAAGAGGTTCATCTTCGCATAGGCACAGTCCTTTTCAACTTCCCCTATAAAATCTTTCATCATTCGCCTTTTCGACGTCTGCGCGTTCGGGCACCTGCAGAGCTGGCTCGGGAATTTCGATTCTTTGGCAAACTTCTTTATGACGTTCTCTTCCACGTAGCAGAGCGGCCTTATTATGACGATCTTTCCCTTAAAGAGCTCCTGCCTCGGGTTCATGGCTGAGAACTCCCCGTGGTAGAACATATTCAGAAGAAGCGTCTCCGTTATGTCGTCCATATGGTGGCCAAAAGCGATCTTTGTACAGCCCAGCTTATCGGCCAGCTCAAAGAGCGCTTTACGCCTGTTCCATGAGCACCAAAAACATGATGTCGCCTTCTTCTTGTCCTTGACCTTTATCTTCTCAAACCGATACGGAATATCGTAAGATTCAAATATCTTCTTTAATTCTTTTGTATGAACGCACCCGGCGCACCTGAAGTCGGTCTCTATATGTACCGCGA
>JAPLMH010000038.1 GCA_026387135.1 Candidatus Omnitrophota bacterium
ATAATGGGACTGCTCAGCAAGGAAGAGCTGCGCGCCGTATTGGGCCATGAGATGAGCCATATAAAGAACAGGGATGTCCTGACGATAACGATCCTCTCCGTGATACCCATGATACTCTACCGCATCGCGTGGCAATTCCTATTCTTTGGTAATAGGCGCAGCAGCAGGGACCAGGGGTCGAGCACCATGCTGGTGGGGCTGGTGGCATTCCTATTTTATTTTGTGACGAATCTTCTCGTACTTTACGCTTCCAGGATAAGGGAATACTTTGCGGATAAGGGTTCGATAGATCTGGGGAATAATCCGGCTCTACTTGCATCCGCATTGTATAAACTTGTGTATGGGTCCGCGAGGATGCCCAAAGAGGAGCTCAAAACAGCGGAGGGCATGAAGGCCTTCTTCATCAATGATCCGTCGAGGGCCCTTAATGAGTTGAAGGATTTAAGAGAGCTCGACCTCGACAGGTCAGGCACTATATCGCCTCAGGAGTTGGATACTCTCAGAAATAAGAATATCAAGCTGGGCTTCGGCGATAAATTGCTCGAACTATTTTCCACGCACCCCAACATGCTGAAGCGCATAAAGCGTTTAAGCGATTGGCGATATGCCTAAATTTCATTTTGAAGCTACCGGCATAGGAAGCCTGCCATTTAAAGACCCAAAAGCTGCCTGCCGGACCGTATTCGATAATTTTAAGCTCATCCCTTTCTGGCCCCAACTCAATAACCGCTCATTCAAAGAGCATATGTACTGCCAGTTTTCCGAGGGGCTCCCCGGGGTAGTCATCGATGAGAAAAAAAGATCCATATATATAGATTCTCAGGCCGCGGCCTCAGGCATGGAGAGGGCTTATCAAAAATATCTCGATGGGGACGTGGAATATTTTAAGATATCTCCACCTTACGCCGAAGGCCTCTATGAATTTATGAGCCTCTTTAAAAAAGAGGCGCCGAAGGCAAGATTCGCAAAAGGGCACATCACCGGGCCGGTGAGCTTTGCGCTATCCGTAACGGATGAGAAGAAGAAGTCGTTGATATACGATAAGGATATCTTCGATATCGTTACTAAAGTCCTTGCCATGAAGGCAAGGTGGCAGATACGCGAATTGAAGAAACTCTCCCGGGATGTCATCATATTTGTGGATGAGCCGTATCTCGTATCTATAGGCTCAAGTTATGTAAATATACCGGCGGACGACGTAGTGAGGTCTCTCGATGAGATATTCCTCGCGATAAAAGAGGAAGGCGCATTGTCGGGCGTCCATTGCTGCGGGAATACGGATTGGCCGCTCTTGCTCAAAAGAGGCGTTGACATATTGAACTTCGACGCCTATAATTTTACAAAAGAGTTCTTCCTGTACCACCGGGAGATAAAGGATTACGTCGAGAGAGGTTCCGCGATAGCGTGGGGAATAGTCCCAAGTTCAGAGGCCGCGGATTCGGTAACAGCCGAAGATATTGCAACGAAACTCAAGGCGGCTATTGATGCGCTGGGAGATAAAGGCTTAGAGAAGTCATCGATCTCTTCTCTCGTGACTCCAAGCTGCGGACTGGGAACTCTCGACGAGAAGAGGGCGAAGAGAATAGTCCAGATGGTGAACAGGGTATCGGATATACTTAAAGGCTGATTGTAAGAGTATATGGACGACAAAAATATATCTAAAAATTATATAGCGCTTGAAGAAGAGTACTCCAGCTTAAAGAAGTCCAAGGTTGTGGTGATGCAGGTGCCTTATGATAAGACCGCCACTTACATTAAGGGGACCGTTAACGGGCCTCAAGCCATCATAGATGCCTCGAAGAAGATGGAGCTCTTCGACGAAGAGCTGAATCAGGAGACGTATAAGATAGGTATCCACACCATGGAGCCTTTGCCGGTACAGGATATGGCGCCGGAGGCTATGGTGGAGAAGGTTTACGGCTCCACAGTAGAACTATTGAAAGCGAATAAATTTCCCGTTATCCTGGGCGGCGAGCACTCGGTGAGCATAGGGGCCGTAAGAGCCTTTAAAGAGACTTATCCTAACCTATCGGTCCTGCACCTAGACGCGCATTATGATATGAGGGACGAATATTTCGGTTCCAAGTTGAACCACGGCTGCGTTGCCCGCAGGATCAGCGAGATCTGCCCCATAGTCCAGACCGGGACCCGCAGCCTATCGAAGGAAGAGAAGGATTTTCTTACCACTGTAGGCAATGGCAGGGTTAAGACTATAAGCGTCTACGACATCCTGGATATGCCTCTATGGAAAGATGTCATTTCGCGCGGTTTGACCGAGCACGTCTATGTAAGCATTGACCTGGACGTGTTCGATCCGTCGCTCATGCCTGCAGTGGGAACGCCTGAGCCGGGCGGGATAGGGTGGTACGAGACGCTCGACCTTTTACGCGAGGTATCCAAGGATAAAAAAATAGTAGGGTTTGATGTCGTGGAGCTATGCCCCATAAAAGGGCAAGTGTCGTCGGATTTCCTGGCGGCTAAGCTCGTCTACAGGCTTTTGGGATACGTATTCCCAATGAAGAAATAGGACCCTTCGACAGGCTCAGGGTCTTATCCTGAGCGAAGTCGAAGGATATTAGGAGTCATTATGCTGCTAGGACCCAGAAAGAACCTGCTTGTACCCAAGAAGATGTTCCTGACTAAAGGCGTAGGAGTCCACAAAGCGGAGCTCAGAAGCTTCGAGTTGGCGCTGCGTGACGCGGGAATAGAAAAGTGCAACTTAGTCCACGTATCTAGCATACTTCCGCCCGAATGCAAGGTCATATCCAAGAATGAAGGCCTGAAGGAGCTCGTTCCCGGCATGATAACGTACGCTGTCGTCTCCAGGTGTTTCTCGAATGAGCCGCACAGGCTTATCGCGGCCAGCGTTGGCTGCGCGGTGCCTGCCGATCCGAACGCGCACGGATATTTAAGCGAGCACCACTCTTTCGGACAGAATGAAAAGGTCGCCGGAGATATCGCGGAAGACCTGGCCGTAGAAATGTTAGCGTCAACGCTCGGATTGGAATTTGACGAAGATAAGTCGTGGGATGAGAATAAAGAGATATACCAGCTCAAAGATAAGATAATCCGCACTTCCAACATCACGCAGACCGCAATAATCGGGCCGGAAGGCAACTACTCCACCGTCGTCGCCTCAGCAGTATTCCTGTTCTAAATAGGTCCCCGGTTTGCTATAATATTGGCCTACCCATGAAGATAATCGAGCTGCCGTTTAAGGTAAAAAAACCCATCCTCGCATGCGGCGCGGATATGAAGGGGGCTTTTGCGCTTGCTGAAGGGAGAAACGCTTATCTTTTTGAAGGTTTCGGCGATCTCTCGGATCTCGACAATTTTACCAGGTACGAAAAGGCGGTAAAAGCTGCAGAAAAAAAGCTTAATATCAGGCCACAGATAGTCGTATGCGATCTGCATCCGAACTATTTTTCCACTCAATTCGCTGAAAATAGGGTCCTCGCCTATTTTTCCGGAACGAAAAAAGCTAGAAAAATAGGCGCTGTCCCTTTCAGGGTGCAACATCACGAGGCGCATATCGCCAGCACCATCGTGGATAACAACATAAAAGGTCCCGTTCTGGGCGTCGCATTTGACGGGACCGGCTACGGCACCGACGGTAATATCTGGGGTGGCGAGTTCTTTACCGGGAACTTCAAGGGATTTAAAAGAGTCGCGCATCTCGATTATATTCCGATGCCCGGCGGCGAGGTCTGCATAAAAGAGCCGTGGCGCATGGCGGCAAGTTATTTATATTCAGCATTCGGCAGCGTGGAAGGTTATGATAAAAAAAGATGGGCTATATTAAAGAATATGATAGATAAAAAGATAAATTCACCGCTCACTTCAAGTATGGGCAGGCTCTTCGACGCGGTAGGCAGCATTATACTGAATAAAAGGACGGCGGAGTTCGAAGCAGAGCTGCCGATAAAATTAGAAAATATCGCAGAAAAGAATATTGACGATAGCTACGGCTCGGGTGGCATTGCGAAGATCATTAAAGGAGTAGTGCGCGATATCGAAAATAAAGAAGAAGCTGCCATGATTTCCGCGAAATTCCATAATTCCATTGCCGGTATGATTTTGGCCACGGCTAAAAAATCGAAGCTGAAAAGAGTTGTATTATCCGGCGGCGTATTTCAGAATAAGTATTTACTGAATAATACGTCGAAACTGCTTAGCAAAAACGGATTTAAGGCCTTTATTCATTTTAACGTCAGTACCAATGATTCAGGTATCCCGATAGGCCAGATTGCTATAGCGAACGCGAGGTTCACATGTGCTTAGCGGTACCTATGAAGATAGTAGAGATCAATGGCGATGAGGGTTTCGTCGAGTCGTCCAGCCTTAAGCGCAAGGCCAACTTTTCGCTTATCAAGAGCCCGAAGATCGGCGAGTATGTGCTCCTGCACGCGGGATTTGCCATAGAGAAGATCAAAGAGAACGAGGCGAAGAAGACGTTAAAGATCCTGAGAAGCATATGAGGTATGTGGACGAATTTAGGAACAGGCGGTTGATAGATAAGGTGGCGCAAGAGATCCGTTGCGCCGTCGATCCGGACCGTGTCTACAATATCATGGAAGTGTGCGGCACGCATACGATGAGCATATTCCGATTTGGGCTTCGCGACATACTGCCGAAGAGTATAAAGCTTATCTCCGGCCCGGGATGTCCGGTCTGTGTGACACCCAATGAGTTCATTGATAAAGCTATAGCCATCGCAAATATGAAAGGCGTGATCATCGCGACTTTCGGTGATATGCTTAAGGTCCCGGGCTCACGCTCAAGCCTCGAGAAGGAGAAGGCCAAAGGTTGCGATATAAGGATAGTCTATTCGAGCCTTGATGCGCTCCAGATCGCTAGAAAAAATCCCAATAAGAGAATAGTATTTTTAGGAATAGGTTTTGAGACGACGGCTCCGACCGTGGCGCAATCGATCCTGATAGCTAAAAAAGAGAGGTTAAATAATTATTCTGTACTCTCGGGCCACAAGACGATGCCTGAAGTCATGGAGGCGCTTGTGCACGATAAACTTATAAAAGTCGACGCATTCTTGCTTCCCGGGCATGTCAGCGCGATAATAGGAATGCATCCATATGAATTCCTAAGTAAATCGTATAAAAAGAGCTGCGTGATCTCGGGTTTTGAGCCTATAGATATCCTGCAATCGATCCTTATGATAATCAAGCAGGTAAAGCCGAAAGTTGAGATCCAGTATGGTAGAATAATAGAGAAGAGCGGTAATCCTCTGGCGAAAAAGAGCATAAACAAGGTCTTTGAAAGATGCCTGTCAGTATGGCGCGGAATAGGCCGTGTGAGGAAGAGCGGTCTTAAGATAAGAAGATCCTACAAAGAATTTGACGCAGACTACCGTCATTGCGAGCCCGCCAAAGGCGGGCGAAGCAATCTCGTGGATTCCAAAGATAATATAAGATGTTTTTGCGGATATATTTTAAAAGGATTAAAGACGCCTTACGATTGTCCCTCATTTGCCAAGGCATGCACCCCGGAAAATCCGATAGGAGCATGCATGGTTTCCAGCGAGGGGACATGCGCGGCGAACTATAAATATGGAAAAGATACTACTCACTCACGGTAGCGGCGGGACGTTGATGCATAAGCTGATAGATTCTCTATTCATGAGAGAATTGGATAACCCTATTTTAAGAGAGAAGAAGGATTCGGCTATCGTCAAGATCGGGAAGAAGTCGCTTGCGTTCACGACCGATTCATATGTGGTCAACCCTATTCTTTTCCCGGGAGGGGATATAGGTAGCCTCGCTGTTTACGGTACCGTGAACGATCTGGCGGTATGCGGAGCGAAACCGTTATTCATATCGCTGGGGATGATAATCGAGGAAGGGCTTGATAGGGATCTATTGGAGAGAATAGTCAGATCCGTCTCGTTGGCCGCGAAGAGATCCGGCGTAAAGGTTGTTACCGGCGACACTAAGGTAGTCGAGAGAGGCTCGTGCGATAAAGTATTCATAAATACCAGCGGCATCGGCGAGATATGCTATCCAGGTCTTTCAGTAGATAAAATTAAGGCAGGCGACAGCGTCTTAGTAAGCGGTACGATAGGCGACCATGCCATAAGCGTTCTTTCGAAGAGGGAAGGCATATCTTTTTCATCCAAAGTTAAGAGCGACTCCGCGCCGCTTAACGGTTTGATAGCCAGGGCATTGAAGGTCTCGGATAAAGTTAAATTCATGAGAGACCCGACCAGGGGAGGCGTTGCTACCACGCTCAATGAGATGGTAACCGCAGGGAAGTTTGGAATAGCGATAGATGAAGATAGGCTGCCGGTTGCCAATGGCGTCAAAGCAGGCTGCGAACTTCTCGGTTTCGATCCTCTCTACCTCGCGTGCGAAGGCAGGGTGATAATAGTCGTTCAAAAGCTCCATGAGGATAAAGTATTAAGATCGATGAGATCAGATCCGCTGGGCCGGAAGGCGCGCGTTATCGGTAGAGTAGTGAAAGAATTCCCCGGCAAAGTGTATCTGGAAACTGTTTCTGGAGGCAGAAGGATAGTGGGAATGTTATCAGGTGAACAATTACCGAGGATATGTTAACATAATATGTATAAGGAAAGATCGTATAGACAATGGGTGAAGAGCGAAGGGCTCGTTACTTTTGAGGTAAAAGAGCTCGAGACCGATCTGCTTATTTCCGCCGCAAGTGATCTGGAGAATAAGGCGCGCGTCTCGGTAGTGAATTATAGAGAAGAGATCAGTTCTTACGTAAGAAAGAATAAAATCTTCCTTACATCGCTTGAGCCTATAGATGTTGAGGTCGATGCTCCGCGGATAGTAAGGGCGATGGCAGATGCCGGTAGACGTGCGTCCGTAGGGCCCATGGCCGCGGTAGCGGGGGCGATGTCAGAATTTGTGGGAAGAGACCTGTTGAATTATACCGACGAAGTCATAGTGGAGAACGGCGGAGATATATTCCTAAAGACGAAGATCAGGAGGGTCCTCGGCATTTATGCCGGAGAGAGCTCGCCGTTCAGCGGCAAGCTGGCCCTTGAGATACCTCCTTCGCAAGGTGGCCTGGGCGTATGCACTTCCAGCGGCACGGTGAGCCACTCTTTAAGCTTCGGTAAAGCCGATGCGGCGTTGATAATATCCGGCGACGCGGCTCTTGCCGATGCGGTGGCCACAGCTGTAGGCAATATCGTAAAGAACAAAGACTGTATTGAAAAGGGGATTGAGCTCGCCAGGTCGATAGAGGGCGTAAGAGGCGCGCTGGTCATCGTAGGAGACAAATTAGGCAGCTGGGGTGAAATAAAATTAGTATAAAACTTAAGGAGGACGCTATGGTCTCAAAGAGGATAGTCTTAACATTTCCGCATAAACTTTTGGATAAGCCGGTAGTTTATAAGCTGGTGAAGGAGTTCGACCTTGTCTTCAACATTTTACAGGCAAAGATCACACCGCAGGAAGAAGGGGTCATGGTTTTGGAGCTCACCGGCACAAAGGAGCATTATGCCAACGGCGTAAAATATCTTACGGAGCTGGGCGTCAGTATTCAGCCGTTGAGTAAAGATGTCACCAGAGATGACGACCGCTGCACGCATTGCGGCGCATGCATTACCATATGTCCCACGGAGGCGCTATATATGGATAAGAATACGATGAAAGTCGTCTTCGATTCCGATAAGTGCATAGCCTGTGAACTCTGCGTAAAGGCCTGTCCGCCGCGCGCCATGGTAGTAAAACTTTAAAATACAGTTTAAAATACCGTGTTGACTTCGGGCGGGAAATGAATTAAAATAATGCACTTCATAAGACGATAATAGTATATGCCTGCTACTCACTACTCTATAGTAAAGAGCGACCTGTTTGATCTTTTAGCGCGATTAGCGCAGACGAGCAGGGTCTTCGTGCCCTACAGCTACGATGATAAGTTCCATTTCGGAGAGTTCGATCCTTCCAAGGAGCCTGCGGTAGAGTTGGGCGGCATCAGGCAGAGCCAGCCCTTTAAATCATTCCTGAACCCCGCCCGAGAGAAGGTCATGGGCAAGGAGAAAAGTGCCGTCCGGCCTGTTATAGTGGCGGGCGTAAAAGCTTGCGATCTATCGAGCCTGATATTGCAGGACTATGTCTTCTTAAAAGGCGACTGCGAAGACCCTTTCTACGCTTTCCATCGCAATAATACCCTGATAATATCCTGCGACTGCACATATGCGAAAGAGACCTGTTTCTGCGTAGCCATGGGCGGGCGGCCATATCCTACAAAAGATTTTGATCTGAACTTGTCCGTGCAGGATGGCTTCTTCGTCGTGGAGGTGGGAAGCGATAAGGGCAGGACGATCGTAAATAATTACAAGACCTTCTTTAAAGATTGTAAAGGGAGAGATCTGTTGGGGCGCGATAGCATGCGCGAGAGGGTAAGCCTTCAGGTAAAAGATTTTATCAAAAGAAGAGGTACCCCGGATACTGCTGCCATAAGCGGCAATGTTAAGAAGAACTATGATAATCTCAGCTTATGGCAGGATGCGGCGTCCACATGCGTCGAGTGCGGCGCATGCAATCTCGCCTGTCCGACCTGCCATTGTTTTCTGCTGTACGATGAGAAGGCCGGTCGGGATATAGGACGCGGCAAGGTCTGGGATGCCTGCCTATACAAA
Organism: Candidatus Omnitrophota bacterium; assembly: GCA_026387135.1. Taxonomy (GTDB): domain Bacteria; phylum Omnitrophota; class Gorgyraeia; order 2-01-FULL-45-10; family 2-01-FULL-45-10; genus 2-01-FULL-45-10. The sequence continues at coordinate 8,624 of JAPLMH010000038.1, forward strand.
ACATTCGCCAAGGTCGCCGGAAATCATAATCCTAGAAAACATCTTTACGAAAGGATGCGCAACCGCTTCGACAAGAAGTTCGCGTTCTTTCCAGAGGTTTTGAAATATTTCGCCTGTACCGGATGCGGGCGGTGCATAGAAGCGTGTCCCGGTGATATAGATATAAGGGAAGTCTTAAAAGGTGTCGTTACAGGAAAGTGGAATAAGCCTCCTCATGATCAATTGTAAAAGCCCTTACTCATTCATAGAAGCCGACATCCTCAATGTTGTGACGGAGACGTCCAATATAAAGACTTTCACGCTCAAGCCGCGCGAAGCTATTCCTTTCAGGGCAGGCCAGTTCATGGATGTATCCGTTCCGGGGGTAGGCGAGGCGCCGTTCACGCCTTCGTCGAATCATAATATTTCGGACAAACTGGATTTCACGATAATGAACGTAGGGCGCGTTACCAAATTACTGCACGAGATGGAGAAGTCTAAGACCGTCGGCCTGCGTGGCCCGTACGGAACCGCCTATCCCATA
>JAPLMH010000171.1 GCA_026387135.1 Candidatus Omnitrophota bacterium
CCGTCCGCGACAGCCAGGTGAAGAATATCATATATGTATCATGTAATCCGAAGAACCTGGCAGAAGACCTGAAGGTCCTTACAGAGGCTTACGACATAGAGAAGATGATCCCGGTCGACATGTTCCCTCATACGAAACATGCAGAGGTTATTGCTATTCTTAAATCGAATAAGGTATAATTACCGGTATATGACAAGACATAACGCGGCATCTATATTGATTGTGATCCTCTTATTCGCAGTATCTTTAGTCTTCGCGGATACCGTCTACTTAAAAAATGGCGGCAGCATTTCCGGCATCATAGAGAAAGAAGGCGATGATACGGTAGAGGTCAATACGGGTTTTGGCACAGTCACTTTTAAAAAATCTCAGATAAAGAATATCGAAAGGTCGAGCGCCGAAGAGTCAAAGAAGATGGCCCGGCAGTGGGAAGACGAGAGAGAGGAATTGAAGTCCAAGGAGAAGGAGTTTGAAGAGGCGCGCGATAATAGATTCAAGGGAGCCTATGAGAATTGGGCGGAGGAAGCGAAGGCAAAGAGGGCCGAGGAAGGGCATGTTACGAAGCAGATCGATATAAAGCGTGAGCCCGGCGGCAAAGGCATAATAGTCGAGGTCTTGCTGAACAACAGCGTAAAGGTGAACCTGGTATTGGATACGGGCGCATCGATCATAGTCCTTTCGCGCAAAGCGGGCGAAAAGCTTGGCGTAGACCTTTCCGATACAAAGAAAGATGTCATGGAGATGCGTCTTGCCGACGGCAGCAAGGCCATGGCTAGGGCGGTGATCCTCGATAGCGTAAAGATACAAGACGTAGAGGTAAAGGGCGTGATGGCGGCCATCCTGCTTGACGAAGTTCCCACGATCGGTGTTACAGAAGGACTTTTAGGGATGTCGTTCTTAAATAAATTCAATCTAAAGACGGACCTTAAGAATATGTCGATGAGCTTGGAGAAGATAGAATAGTTCGAAAGGGGCTTAAGATGAAGAAGAAGATATATTACTATGATACTGATTGCGGCGGTGTGGTATATTACGCAAATTATCTGAAATATCTTGAGGAGGCGAGGAGTGAATATTTTGAGGAGCGCGGCCTCATCATAAAGGATATGCTGAAGGACGGCATAGGTTTCGTGGTCGCGCGTCAGGAGATAGACTACAAGTCGCCTTCCTTTTACGGAGATACTCTGGAGGTGAAGACGCGCGTCACGGATGCGACTTTGACGAGGGTCAATTTCGAATATGATATAGTTAACCAGACGCAAAAACTGATCGCAAGCGCCAAGACGGTCATAGTATTTGTGGACAAGACGCTTAAGCCAAAGAGAATACCGGAAGATATATTGAAGAAGCTGGAGATGAAATGAAGGTAGGCGATTGCGAGATAAAGATCATATATGGCGATATCACCGGCGTAGCCGTTGATGCTATCGTAAATGCCGCTAATAATAAATTGCAGATGGGCGGCGGAGTCGCCGGCGCCATTAAAAAGGCCGGCGGTGCGTCGATAGAGGATGAGGCCGTAAAGAAGGGACCTATAGAGATCGGCGGTGCGATAACTACGCGGGCGGGCTCTCTCAAAGCGCGCTATGTCATCCATGCGGCAACTATGGGCCTGGATCATAAGACGGATGAGATAAAGATAAGGAATTCATGCGCCAGCGCATTCAAGGTGGCGGATGAGCTGAAGATAAAGTCGATCGCCTTTCCGGCTCTCGGCTGCGGGGTCGGCGGTTTTCCGCTGAAAGCTAGCGCCAAGATAATGGCTCAGGAAGTCATGAAGCATCTGCGGGAGGCGAAGACGTCTTTAAAAGAGATCATATTTTGCATGCACGAAAAAGAGGCCTATGAGATATTCGATAAGAACGTTGCGGGCTATATCGATTACATGCTGACCAAGCAGGGTAGGGGGCCGTTCGTTGCTGTTGACGCCATCATAGATATAGACGGCGGCATAGTGATAATAGAGCGTTCCAACCCGCCGTTCGGATGGGCGCTGCCGGGCGGATTTGTAGATAATTATGAGAGCCTCGAGGACGCGGTGAGGCGCGAGATGAAAGAGGAGACCTCGCTTGAACTACTGGACCTCAAACAGTTCCACGCATATTCAAAACCGGGCCGAGACCCGCGATTCCACACGATAGGCATCGTCTTCACGGCGAAGGGCAAAGGCACGCCAAAGGCCGGTGACGACGCAGCCAATCTAAAAGTCATCAAGCTAACCGATATCGACAATATCCCATTCGCCTTCGACCACAACCAAGTCCTCAAAGACTACATTTCCTCCAAGCAGTCCAACCATCGATTTCTCTAAACCCAAGCCTTGTTATATTCCGCACAATTGGTGTCAGGTACTCTTGACAGCAGGCGGGGACCTTGCGGGGTACCGCCTTCCGCGGACGCAAATTTACATTAGGCAAGTAAATTTGCTCGGACAAATTTTGATGTCCGTCCAACCTGCCAACAAACAATAGCTTGAGCAGTTTGTCCGGCCTTTCTATATTGCCATAAGGTATCAAAATTTGTAACGCCGCTTCAGGCGGCTCCCCGCAAGGTCTCGCCTGCCAACACTACAGGCTTTGTGAGCGGCCATTAGAAATTTTTTGGCTTCATGTCTATGGTATGTTGGTGTGCAAGGATTTACGTTGAGCGAATGCAGGAACTGACCGACCAACGCCCATACCGATACAGGAATACCTTGAAGCTGTATGGGCTTAAGGGAGGGAATCAGGTAAGGCTTGCTGAAAGCGCATGTCCAGTATAAATTTAGGAGATTTCGAAGAGCTTGGTCTTTGAGGTTTCGCCGCTTACTAATGTGATGCGGGATTTGGGGAGATCGAAGTATTCGGCGAGGGCCTCGCGCACGGCGTAGTTCGCCTTGCCCTCTTGGGGCTTCTCTTTGACCCATACTGAGAAACTATTTTCGGATAATCTTTCTATCTTGCTCTCCTTCCGACCGGCCTTCACCAGGACAGTTATTTTCATACGGGTTATTCTACTCTTTTTATTGGCTAAATCAATTATTTTGCATTATAATAAAATCCAATATGATATATGACCGTTTTCAGCAGGAGGCGATCGACCACATAAATAACGGTCACTCTGTTATTGTCTCCGCTCCCACCGGCGCAGGTAAAACTGCCATAGCCGAACATGTCATCAGTAAGTGTCTGGATGAAAAGATAGGCGTGATATATACGGCGCCGTTAAAAGCGCTGTCGAACCAGAAATTCCGGGACTTTCAGGTGAACTTTAAGGATGACATAGGCATCCTTACCGGCGACGTCTCCCTTAACGCCAGCGCGCCCGTTCTTATAATGACCACCGAGATATTCCGCAACAAGATCCTTGATGACCCGGAGAGCCTCGCGCAGTATCAATGGATAATATTCGACGAGATACACTATATAGACAACCCTGAGCGCGGAACGGTCTGGGAGGAGTCCCTGATATTTCTTCCCAAGCACATGAAGATACTTGGTCTCTCTGCGACGATACCCAATATAAAAGAGTTCGCCTCCTGGATAGAATCTATCCACAAGAAAGAGGTCAAGGTCGTCATTGAGGAGACCAGGCCAGTGCCGCTGCACTTCTTCTACCAGTGCCATAACCAGGTGGTCGATAAGATAGAGCTCTTGAGGAAGATGCACATGAGAAGGCCGAACATCCTCAGGACCATCATACACTACATAAAACAGAAGAACGGCCTGCCTTGCATATATTTCGTATTCGGCAGACGGCGCGCCGAAGAGCTTGCATTCGAACTCTTCAGCGAAAACTTCCTTACTAAGGAAGAGGAGATCAAGATAAGGGATATGTACGACACTCTTTGCGAGCACTACGATCTTCTTCACGAAAAGACTGCAAACTCTTTGAGGCAACTGATAACGAGAGGCATAGCCTATCATCACGCCGGAATGCTCCCCACACTTAAAGAAGTGGTGGAGAGGCTCTTTACGAGCAGGTTGTTGAAGGTCATCTTCACCACCGAAACATTCGCTCTCGGCATAAACATGCCGAGCCGCTCCGTTGTATTCGACGACCTAAGAAAATTCTACGGCAGCTATATCAGAAATCTTAAGACGCGTGATTTTTACCAGATGGCCGGTCGGGCCGGTCGGCGCGGCATAGATACCGAAGGGTTCGTCTACTGCCGCGTAAATCCCAGACGGATCGAGTTCAATGAAGTGCGCCGTATCATTTACGGAAAACCGGAAGAGGTCAATAGCCAGCTCAATACATCATACGCCACCATCTTGAATCTCTATGAAGAGTATAAGGAAGATCTCTACAACATATATCCACTCTCTCTGCATTATTACCAGAGTAAGCCTCATCATCAGCGCGAAGCGCTGCGACTCATGGAATCAAAGTTAAAGTTACTGAAAGAGCTTGGGCATATAGAGAACGGCATCCTCACGTCAAAGGGGAAATTTGCTAAGGCCGTTTACGGCTACGAACTTTTGTTGGGTGAGTTCTTTCAGGAGAATATATTCGAGCAGCTCGATGAGCTGGGCATCGGTATGCTGGCCGCCGGCGTAGTATTTGAGCCAAGAAAGAATCAGAGCGGGGTCAGCGTTCCCAAAGAGGGCGTGCAACTGGAGAAGATGTGCCGCTCTATCCACGAGAATATACGGCGCAAAGAGATAAAATACAAGATCTATCCGTTCTCAAAAGCGCCTCATTTTCATATGGCCAAGGCTATAAACATGTGGATGCGCGGTGAGGAGTTCGCTCAAGTCCTGCGCTTCACCGACACGGACGAGGGAGAGGTTGTGCGGTATTTCCGCATGTCGATACAGATACTTCGTGAGATGGCGGAATCCGAGGCCTCCTCATATCTCTTAAAGGACAGGATAAAGAATACCATACGTTTGATAAACCGCGATGTTGTGGACGCGGAAAAACAGCTGCGCGAGGGATAAGATTATTATCTGTTGAAGTTTCATATTCTTTAGAGTAGAATATACTCATCAGTTAAAACGAAAGACAGAGGAGAATCATTATGAAGAGACTTATATCCGTTATCTTAATGTGTCTGTTTGTAACCGTTTCTATTGGCTATGGTTATGCTGCGGAGCTTGAAGGAAAGCATAAGGCCCAGATGGATGAGATGCAGAAGAAGTTCCATTGGTGGCCGACGGATGCCAAGCCCAATCCTGTGAAGGACGAGCGCGGCGGATACTGGTGGTGGCCCAAAGAAAAAGGCACGACAAGCGGGCTCTGGGGCAACAGAGGATATATTTACGTATACAAGATCATCTACGACTACAAAGAGGGCCTGCCGGAGCCGAAAAAAGACGAGCTAAGGGCATCGCTCTTGGTCAAGAAGATACATAAGAACGTAAAGGTCTATTTCGATTTCGATAAGTCCGACATTCGTGAAGACGCTG
>JAPLMH010000120.1 GCA_026387135.1 Candidatus Omnitrophota bacterium
TGAAATCCAGTATAATCACTGTCTTTATGCCCTTATTTTCCACACCCTTATATCCGTAGGCCGCTACAGGCCCGGAATAAGTATAGCCCGCGTGAGGAACAATGATAGCGAGTGTTCGCCCGTCCGTCTTAGTGGGGTTGGCTTTATCGAGATAGGACTTCAACTGACCTTCTAATTGAGCTTTACCGGCAGGATACCAGCTTCCGGCAAGATCCGCTTCTTTAACTTCGGCTGCATGGGAAATGGTTACCATAATAAGGATTACTATCGAAGCGATATAGAGGTTCTTTATAATACACATACGATGATATTACCATAATGATACAGAGATGTAAAGATGGGGTAACGTTCTCGTCATTGCGAGTCCCGCCGATTTTTGGCGGGACGAAGCAATCTCTATTAATAAAAAAATGAATAGCCGTAGGGAAGGTTGCCCTCCTCTACGGCTATATCGCGCGGCGGGACGCGCTAGAGACCCGTCCACGCGGATAAACTCTTTCGTTACAGTGAACGCCATGCCTCAATCATAGAGTCCATCGCTTTCTGCAAATCATTAAGATCGATCGGCGCAACCTGCGGTATAAACAGCTTAATATTGTAGGTCTTGAAGAAATTGAGAGGGTCCTTGCCTCCCATAGCTATGCTGAACTGCCCTCTATAATATTCGGTACCGGACAGGGATGATACGGCACGGCAAAAATTCTCAAACGCTGCCTGACATTCGGGATCCGTTGAAGGCTTTACCTTGCTTGCCGTTAACCGGTCTATTAAATTCAATCTGGCTAATCCGGCCGCAGTAGCTTTAAAATACGGCATGAGATAGACTGCGCTCTTACCGCTTTTTAATATTCTGTTATCTACCACCACTTCAAGCACGGTGTGCGACCGCAGAAATTCTTCTACGGTCTCCGTGCCCAGTTTCTTTTTAAATTCCGCGTTCTCTTTCTTCTGCACATAAGCCTCAAGCTCTTTAAGCAGATAGTCGCTGATCGTGTATGATATCAGTTCCGGCTGCTGCGGTTTTTCAGAGATCTTTTCTATCTCCTTCTTTGCCGCGTTTAATCCGGCTGTATGCGCCAGATAAAGGCCCATATCAAGCGACTCGTTCAAATATCGATTGGCCGCGTTTCTTTCCACCGTTAATTTACCGGATGCGGCAAACCTTACATCAGGGTCTCCCTCATCATCTGTGGGTTCGGCGCCGGATACTATGATCTGATACGGCTTACCCCTAAATGCAGACCGTAGGCCTTCTCCTGTCGCCGCAATATCCGCGGGCATCCCGACCGCTATCTGGGCGTATGTCGTAGGCGCGCCACCCGTAAGGATGCCATCGCTCATCATAGGTATCGGTGCCACAGCAGGGGCATTCAGTTTCAACTCATATATCGCAAAGGGCGGCTCTGCCCGCTGATCGACGATCTTAATTTCCCATATATTCCCAAGATCTTCATTTATCTTTTTAAGCGTAGATTGGTTACCGCGTCCGGGATCAAGAGGCTCTTCGTCGTATCCATAGACAAGCACTATCCTACCGCCCGCCTCTAAATGGCCTGCCGACTCTTTCATAAATCGTCTTATGATATCAAAGTCTTTATCCTGGGCTATCCTTTTTGCGCCTGCTCCCGAGATACCCGGCACTTCTTGATTTAATAGAGGTGGCGCAAAGGCAATGATGCTATACTTTTTATCCTGAAGATTAGCAAATAGATCACTTACCACAGGGTTTATGCGGCTTCTAGCATCTTGGCCCAAACCGGAAGAATCAAAATTCCGTAATGCGGGCTTCAGCGCTTCTACACTTATCTCTATGGCATCGACCTCGGCGCCTTTTTGCGCACAAAGCACCGACAGCCTTCCGTTACCGCATCCCATATCGGCTATTCTCGTGCCGCTCGTTGCGCTATCCGCCACATATTTATGCAACGCTTTATTCAGCGGAGCGCCGATCTCGGCATCTTGAGCAGGCAGCGCTGCCAGCCCTTCGGCGCGGCCAACACTTGGACCAGGGCCTTGCTCAGGGCTTCGCGCGGGCGCGGAGATGCGCTCGGCAAGCGCTATCAGGATATCATCGATCATATTAAACCTATACATCGCATCGCTGTATTCTCGCGCCTCCCTGGTCCATCCCTCGAGATCGGAATATCGGCCTATATTATCCGGATTCCCAGCAATAAACGCCCCTGTTTGTTTTTCGGCATCCGCTGTTAGTTCGGCCATCGATCTTTTGCCTTCTTTGTCCTCTAAAGCGAGTTTCTTAACCAATGTGGACTTTACAAGTTCCCGCTGATAACCCAATGCGGTATTAAAATCGTCATGGAGATACGGAGAGCCGCTGCTGACGGCTTCAAGCCAAGATGCCCCGCCGGTTACGAATGCGGGGAAGTCTATAAAGAACCCGTACTTTTCGCTCTTTACCATAGTTCCATTCAGCTCGGAAATCAGGCTTCTGAATTCCCCATTATCAATGTTATTGTATAGGATGATAGTTATAGGACGCCGCTTGGAGCGATCCGGACTTCTTACCACGCCGGATGGCGTAATAATGGTAACGCCGCTATCTATCAACTTACCTAGAGAGAACTCTTCTCCCTGCGCCCTTATTCCCCTGACAGCATGTATAACGAGCTGTTTTCCACCTTCGCTAAAAGGCAGTTTCTCTGACGCGTTGATGATATTGTTCATCTCCGGCATCATTGTCTCATGAGCCTGAAAATATGCGGATGTCCATATGGCCCTGGCGGGATCCCAGCCTTCCTCAGCCGAAAGGTCGGCCAATGCCTGCCTCTGTTCGCTTGAGAGGGATGTACTATTCTTAAGCCAGCCTGACCTTCTTTTTATCAATTCGTCGGGCGCCCATGAATCTCTCGCCAAATGCCGTTCGTACAATCCCCTGTCAAGATAAAGCGTTCCGAATGGATCGTTCAGGTCACTACTGATCTTTTGCGTTGTACCGCGCGCGCGGCGCTTCTTTCCGAATTCTGCGGGAAACGTATTGCACGCAATCACGGCATCGCCTTCCCTGAATGAAATTACATCCTTGCTGAACTCTCCGGTAGTAATGTGGGTGCTCGCCGCTTTATGCAGTTCTTGCTTAGCAAGATCGCTTGCTGATATTTGACTAAACCCGATCCTGTCATCCAATCCATCCCGTGTGCCTACTCCTACAAGAAGATATATATTTATCTTAAGGTTAGGCATTCTATCGATAAGTCCATTTGCTATGAGTTTCATCCTACCCAAAACACCTTTACCCATCTGCCCGCCGATATATATATTTACCGCTTGTGGTTCTTCTGACCTTAATTTCGCTAACGCCACGCTTATTTGTCCTGCCCTTTCTTTTGCCGCTTCACGTATAAGATCTGGCCCTGCCTCCTCTACGCTAACATTCGCAGTGGTTGATGCAGGCGCTGTCGGCGCGGCCATAACCGCGAAACCTATGAACGGCAAATTGCTGGCACCGGAGGATGTTTCATATTCAAAACGTAGTTTACCTTCTTCTATGCTCTGTGTACTCAAGTCTACCAGGACCATCTTCCCGTTTTCGGGATTGTCATAATATATTTTTATCCCTATGCGATTGTTGTCGATAAATTGAACATCTGTATAATATGCCCTGCTAAAATCGTCTCTATTGATCCCCAAAATTTCACAAACTTTATCTCTATTAACTTCCTTGGTGAGGATATTGAATGCTTCGTAAACAGCTCTCTGCGCATCTACTGTCTTCTTGTCATCTCCAAAAGCTTTCGAGACCTCATAAGTTATCTGATAAGCCAGACATTCGTCCAGTAACCTTGGCATCCCGGGATTAGTTCTTATATTCACTATATGCATGCCCTCATGGGCTATTTTAGGAAGCAAGAGATTGATCTTTTGGGTATTGGACCTGTCGGATGAGAACGACCCTGCGCTTACAACTATTATGCCCAGCTGTATGAATGCCATAGCCATATGATCATTGGCCGGACCCTCAAGGAATAATACCGGGAAGATGTTTTTGTTTTTTGCCCAAAGGCCCTTATCCGCAAGTTGTTTATAGACTTCCTGAGTAAGCCCTTGGTATTCAGCGGTATTGGACAGGGCGATCGACCTAGTAAGTCTCTCCCGCGATACTTCGCCAAATACTGTTTGGCCTTGTAATGCAGTAAACAACTCTTCGCTGAATGTGATTGTAGCGACTTTTTGAGGTTCTATTTGTGCATCCTTAGGGCTTGTGGCTGTAATACTATCCAATAGTGCCGCTGCCCCTCCGCCCAACGCCACACCGGCTGTAGCAAGAGCGGCCTTTTTAAGAAAAGCCCTCCTAGAGATCTCGCGGCCTGCGCGAACAGCAGAAGGTGCCGGCTGTGTTGTAGCAACGACATTCTTGTGCTTCGCTATCGAAAGCCATGCAAGCCAAACTATCGCAACAGCAACCATGGCCCCATATATACTAAATATACCCATCGGATCTATGGCGGAGGCATTTCCGAGAAAAAATACTCCCACGCCAACCACCACCTGTAAAGATGTGGGCATTTGCCTGGCTATGTTATCGTAAAGCGATCCAATCACCCCTATGCGTTTATTAGCATCTTTTAATACAGGCTCTGCCGGCGCGGGTTCTACTTTTCTCCCGGCCGCAAGCACCACATCCTTTTCTTCCGCATAAATATCTTCCGATGCGGCCGCTTCGTTGGCTTGCGCAAACTTTTCCATAAAAGCTATTCTTTTTTCAAGGTCAGGATGAGTTTTAAATGCCGGCCTCTCTTGAAGCGGGAGCTTATTATCGCTTCTAAAAGTTTTTAGCTTTTCAAACGCCGATATCCCCGCACTAGGATCGAACCCTGCTTTGGTCATAAGGAACATACCGGAGGTATCGCAGAATTCTTCGTCTCTCAATGACTGCTCTTCGGCTAATCCTTTATCTAGATCCCCTCTCTTGACCAAATCATTAACACTTAAACTTTCCCCTTGTTCTACAATGCGCTGAAATTGAGCTGCTGCGTCTTGGCCAAACTGAGCTTCCATCCCTGCTAAAGACGTTTTCTTCTCTCTCTCGTATCTGCGTTTGCGCTCTGACATGTGTTGAACATGACCGAATTCATGCCCTATGACGGCTGCTAATTCATCATCGTTCAAAATTTCGATAAAATCCAGCAGGAACTCTATGCCTATGCCAAATCTTGTATTGTTATACATCGCCACAGCGTCCTGTTTTTCTTTCACTGTAAAAGGCGGATTATCTATAAAGCTTAGAGTGGCCTGCTCTTTGCCAAAATACTTTTCATAAGCTTTTCTATATATATTTTTGTAATCTCTCAAATTCATTTTACTGTCCAGCGTATTGCCGGAGATCGCTTTAGCTATACTATCCAAAATCCTTGACAGCCTGCCATTCTGCATCCTTATCCTGTTTTCCAGGCGCTGATATACGGGGTCTACTGACGGCGCATCTGCGTGCCACTGGGCGGCAATTTTTTGGGCTAATCCGTCGCCTTTGGCGTTGGAATTATCCTGTATCCACTTCCTCATTCCGTTATGATCAAGGCCCAGCTCAATTCTCTTGGCTTCCCATTTGCCTATTTCATAAAGCTCATGCTTTATCACGATTTCCTTTTCGGAATCTGTAAGCCCGTCATCCATATATATTACAGATTCGCCATAATATCTGCCTAACCCTATATGGCCAAGCAATCCTGTCTTTTCCAACAATCCTTTTATCGGTATGACAAAATTACCATTTTTGTCTCTATAGCGCTCTTTTACAGCATCCTTTTCGCTATCACTTAGTTGACCGAAATTGCGCAAGTCTTCCGGAAGGCCGTTTTCAACAGCCCAGTGCACTTCTATATGCTTAGGCTGCCTGTATTTTCCAGCGGCAAGAACTGTATCCGGTCCTTCGCTTACCGGCTTCGCGGCTTTCGCAATAATAGGTGCTGCCGGCGCGATCGGAGCTTCCCGAGCTATATCTATGCGGATCTCATCGTCTATCTTATTCCCTTCGGGCCTTTTCACATCCAAATCATCATAGATCCTATTAAATCTTATGGCAGTATCGCCTCCTATAAAGTCGTTGATTTTGCGAACTTCCGTAACTTCATCACCAACTCGTACGTTTAACGTATCCAGGTATTCTCCGGCACGCTTCAATTCTTCTGTGCCATAACCATATAATTCCGGATTACGCTTCTTCATTGTTATGTCATTAAATCGCCCCTTATTAAACCAAGCGATAGTGTCTGCTTCTATATAAGGAGATATCCCGTCAAATGGAAACCATTGTCCCGGCTTACCGCTATTTTGACCTGTTGACCTATAGAATGCCTGCTCCTTCCCTGACGGGAGCATGACAACCACAATATCTCTATTTAATATGCGCAAAACACGCCCGGCACGGGAAAGCTTAGCAGGTGTTGACGCAGCCTGTAACTCAGTAACAGACTTGGGCGTCACGACTGGCGCTGCCGGCGCGGGTGGCGTCGCACTTTCTTCTGCCATAGCGGGCAAAGCTTTCTTGAGATGTAGCCGATCAAGATCTTCGTCTGCTTCTTTACTTATGGACTCAAATTCGGCGGGATCCAGATCGATTCCGGCATCTATCAATTCCTCTATTATGGCTTCGTCTTCAAATCCCGCAATTTTAATAAGAATGTCTTTGTTTTGCACCTTAACATATGCCTCGGTATCGGCAACAGATAAGACATTGACCTCATTACCTGCGATAACTATTTTAAAATTACCCAAGTGCATATCACCGCTTACCTGCTCTGCGTTATTTTCTTTGATTTCTAAAATTCGGCCCACTTGTTCTTCGGTATATTTATTATCTAGAAGTTTTTTCCTAATCTCCTCAACGTCCCATGATTGCACAAAATGATAAACATTCTCACCTATTGCTGCGCCTAAGACTTGTATCTTTATTAATTTGTTTAAATCTAATCCATTAAACAGTTCTCCGCGATACGCAGAGCTTTTTACTGTTCTGGCGGGCGGATTCCCTTTGATATCATTAGTGCCCACATATCCAGCCCTGTGCACAGCCTTAACGCATCGCAGCACAGCCTTCGCTATAGCCATTTTTATTTCTTTAGATGTGTGCCTAGATCCAAGTTTTTCAATAATCGAATTTATAATTGTGCCGACAGCGTCATCGACTGTATTAAGATTATCTATCCTGATACCGTCTGCATATTTAAAAGCCACTATTCGTAATGGGGCATCTCGGCTAAATCTAACGTTCCTGCCGTAAAGAGCGGCGTCTCCTTCCGTTTCCGCAACAAAAGCGGGTTCGACTATAATAGAGCTGGGTCCGTAAATGCCCTGCAGTTCATTAGATATTTCAAACCCATCTCGGCCTACTATAAAACGAGTGGGATTATCGCCAGGTATTTTTATCTCAATTATATTTATCCTGTTTCCCTGGATATCTTTTTCATAAACAAGATGCCTCCTGAAGGAATTCGTTGCCGGTGATACAAATATGCCTGAAGCAATTTCAAATTCAAGGCGATCTGCAGTTCCCGTTTGCCGTATTACGCCTGCTTCAAATGGAAAATTTCCTACTATTTTACTATCATTGTAATCAGAAAAATAACGAACTAGCGTGATGATTCTTAATATCTGGACTATATTATTTCTATTATTAAACAATTCAACAATTCTGTTCTGTGAAAGGTCTTCGCTCGATAGCGTTAAAGCAACCCCGTCTCTTTTTTGACTAAAAACAAGAGGGCGGACATAGTGCTCCACAATTTTGCGGGCTACATCTACTCGGATTTCCCGTCTTATAATATTCTTAATGGCTCCATAAATAGGGTTAGCCTCTACCTCTATTCTGTCTTTTTCCAAATTCGTCATCATTTCTTCAATATTTTGCGCATTTTCAATGATGCCATACCTTCTGTTGATATTCTCTACCTTATCTATAAGCGCAATAAGCGCTTCAGCAATGGCATCCACTGCTTTCGCTGACTGCATTATGTCTGCACCAGTTTTCTGACCATTGCTCAGGGCTATCGCAAGCTCCACAACACTCTCTCGTACGTTAGGATCTGCCAAATGATTAAGAGGTCTTACAATCACCTCAAACTCTCTTAAAGCTTCTGCCTTTTCAGAGTCTGCTGTTTCTATCCCTGATACTTTGGTGGGTGATGGCGCTGCCGGCGCGGGTTTGGGCGTACGTGCTTTTATCATTTTTATAAGCTGACTGTCATTTTTATTGCCTTCTTTATAGGAATTTGTCAGATCTTGCAACTCCTCATAAGACATGACTAAAATGTCCACAACACCATATTTACTTAAAAGTCCTTTTACCCTATCCACATCTTTTTTGTTTACACCAACGGCTCGTATGTTTACCCTTTTGAACACGCTCTCGTTACCTATATCTGACCTAACGCTTCCATTAACAACACCATCTCCTACTACACATACCGGCATAGCGGATAGTTCTAAATATTCTTCATACAAACCTTGTTCTTTAAGCTGCAATAAGAAGATCTTCGCTTTTTTCAGATGCTCAATTCTTTGTTTAGCAGAATCTATTCTTGACTTTATATTTTTACTATCCCCCACAAATTCTTCAAGAGCCTTTAACCCGTTCGCTTCATCTTCTATTTTCTTGTCAATATTATCGAGAGTTAGCCTAAAACCGCTTGAGCTTGCTTCGGCATAGGTCCACGCAGGGACGATACTGCTAGTCGCATAGGCCAATCCTACCGTAGATACAAATCTTCTGTTAAGTCCGGTATTGCCTCCAGATTCTCCTGTAAGGACCACTTCGTCCAGGTCGTCACTCGGACGCAATTGACTGTTATGACTAGAAATGGCCCGCCATAAAACATAACCATTTGTGCCATGGCCATACAAATCTTCTTCGCCAAATATCGGCCTTGAATTTAAAGTGTCTGTCGGGGCTTTAATTATGCTTGAAACTTCTCCCAGAGCGAAGCTGTCGTGGAGCAAGAATATTTCTCCTTCACTAATTCCGTCGTATATTCCATATATTTTTCTACCGTCTATTGTGGTCACCTCAACATAGTCTTTATCGTTTATATTTTTTAGATATGCTGCTATCTCTTCTGGGACCTGAACTGCAACAACCTGTCTGGTAGCTTTGGCTATACTTACAATTTCAGCTATCTTAAATCTTCTATCGGCAAGGCGAATCTCTCCACTACTCTCATAAAATCCCATGTATATACCATAAAATTTTTTGCCGTCTTTTGTTACAACCTCAACATAGTTGCCTTTGATTATGTCTTTTAATGCAGCCCTAACAAATTGTTCCGAGGCTTGCGATTTGGGCGCAGCAGGCTCCGTCATAACTTGATGTAAAGACAGGCTGATTTTGTACCACTTACCACCTATGAATCTAGGATCCGCAAGAGACGTATCTTTTTCGGCAATACGCTTATACGCCTCAACCTGTTGCTCGCTTGGCGTGTATTCAGAAATTTTGGCTCCAAGGTATCTTTGTAAAAAACGAACTAGCGTCTCATTAGGCGTCTCACCATCAATGTGATGAACGCCCATTTCTTCAGAAAGAATCGGGGCAATGGCATCCTTAAACAAATTGGCAGCCTTGATATATGAACGAGGATTGCTTCCGCGGCAATGATACGTACGACTATCTGTTCCTTTTTCCCAGGTCAACCCAAAATTAACATCAGCTGAATCCTTTATGTCTAATAACCCGCCGTTCCTGACTATAGCTCTCATCGATCCTTCTCTTACTATTACCCATACGACTTTGCCGTGCTCATCTATGAGTGCATAACCGGAAGCCGAACCGATTGTGAATTTTTTGCGATGATGAGCAGTTGGCGCCCTTGAAGAATCTTCAAATCCCAAATCAGCCTTCTCACCCCATTGCAATCCGCTTTTTCTCGCCAATTCTAGCGGCGTAGCCGCCATGCTTGGCGCTGTCGTTGCTGGCGCGAGTGCTGGCGGCGTTACAACAGGTTTGGGAGCAGTTGATTTGAGCGCTACGGGCTTTGCGGCGGTTCCGGATAAATAAACGCGCTTATTATCAACCAGCACTTGCTCATTATTGACTATCAGCGGCTGACCTTCATCGGATGAGAAAGAAAAACGAATACCATCGATGTCGGCAGATCCTTCACTTAGAAGTCCTTTTACTACCTCGACAGCTTTATCAAATGATTTAACATCATGTACTTCCGGGCCTAGCCTGTTATCAAAAAATGTTGCAATTTGTAACGAAGATTGCCTTTCACTGATGGCTCTTGATATCGGATCGGCTCCACCTGAAAGCAACTGAAAATAATGATTCTCGCCATCAGCCTTTTCTATCCTTGGCAGGACCTCTACATAGGAATACCCTTTGCTTTCAAATAACTTCTTAAGATTATCCTGATGGAAACCTCCTGTAACCAGAACCACATTATTCTGTTTCTCTTTTTTGAGCCTTGCTGCAATCTTGTCTATGAATACATCATCCCTCTTAAGCGAGATGTCATAGAACTTCTCCATATCCTTACGATAATCATCCAGCTTCGCAAGGCCCTTTCCTGCATCAAATGGGAAATTCTTCGTATCGAACATTTCACGGTTCGCGGAATAGTAGTCCCAGTCGTCCTTTACCAGCGTGGTCGAGAACATACGCTCCAATACGAAGAGCCGCCTATCGAGTGAACAGAGCTCCCGGGCTTCCTCTGTCTTCAGGAATGTGGAGCACATCTTTTGATCTAGCGATTTAAACTCTTTCTCAAGCGCCTTCTTATTGACTGTCTTCGTCTTATCGGCACACTGCGCATAACTTACAAGGTCCGGCATCTTCTCCATATCTATGCCGCAGAGCTTGGCCTTATCCAATAGAAACGCGTAGTATTCTTCCGCAGGTATAGCATTGTCATTGAACTCTACCGTCTTGGCAACGAGCTCTTCGAGGTACTTCTTGGATAGCTTCTTATTGAGCAGATCTATGAGGATATTGCGCTGGCGCTCGGCCTCTTTCATATTAATACCGCTCTCATGGTCCATAACATCGTAGAAACGGCTTATATTGGGATATTCGGATAAATTGATATTCTCTTTCTTCGCGAAATCGGCTATAGCGGTGGCGTATTCCTCGAAGCTCAGCTTGTCTTCCTTGAAAAGCCTGACTTTCTCGTCAAATTGCTTAAAATTTGCGGGATATATCTTTGACTTTAATTTCGATATAGTTGCGGAGAGGACCTTTAGCAGTCTTTGGGCATCATCTTTAAATTTTAAGGATTCCATGTAAGCGCTGAGGTTTTCCGTATAAAGCCCAGGATCCTCTACACCGTAGAGCATGACTTTGGCAGGGTTATTGATGGCATAGAACTCCGCTCCGTTGACCTCACCCTGCTTTACAAAATAATCGGCTGTCTTTTCGCGCAGACTGACATCTTTTATATCCGTGAAGACGGAAAGGTCGTAATCGCCCGCGCCTCCCTCAAGAGCAACGAGCTTTATACCATGCTTATCCCTAAAATAATTCACCAAACCTGAGATGGAGTTTTGAGCAGAATAGTCGCAGTGAGCATCACGTATATGGATGATCGTCTTGCCAATATTACCTTTGGATGAATCGATCACTTCTCCAATGCTAGCGGGTAATTTTATAGAAGAGATATCGATACTACGGCTATCGGAAGAGAGCGTCGCGGCATAAGCGTCTTCGGCTTTCGCCACCGGGCCTATAGACTGCCAAATGAACGTAAAGCTCACCATGAGCGCTATCACCTTACATACAATATGTTGTCTGAATGAAGCTATCATATCTTTGCCTTTTTAAACTTTTTTAATTACAGGACAAAAAAATTCCTGCTAGTATGGGAATACCATAATAACAGGTATTTTAACTAGCGC
>JAPLMH010000018.1 GCA_026387135.1 Candidatus Omnitrophota bacterium
CCAGTTCGTAGGCAAATATATTGACAAAAAAAGCCATCAAAGTAATGGCGATAACCATTACCCTAAATGGCTTATTCTTAATAATAGATGTGTTTGTCGCAACACAAGTGCTCACGTCTGAATTCACTTGAGTTTCTCCTATCTTTCTATTTTCTTAAATGTATATAGATTATACATTAAAACAGCCTGATGTCAACACTCAATAGCTATCTATTTTATTCCTTAACATTTTTGCAAAATTCCATGCCAATGGTGACTGGATTAACCACTTTTACTTAGGTGAGAAGACTTTGGGAAGGCTCTTTAAGGCCTTCTTTATCTGATGAGCCGGATAGGCATAGTTCTTGAGCTCTCCGCTATAGAACCTGTCATATGCCGATAGATCGAGAAAGCCGTGACCGCTAAAATTGAAGACGACGCACTTCTCCTTCTTGTCCTTTGTGGCCATATCGATAGCGCATTTAATGGCATGCGCGGTCTCAGGTGCCGGCACCATGCCTTCTGTCTTCGCGAATAGCACAGCGGCTTTGAAGACTTCGAGCTGATGATATGACTTAGACTCGATCAGTCCCTTTGCCGCTAGAGCGCTTACTATAGGAGAGCAGCCATGGTAGCGTAAACCGCCGGCATGGATACCGGGCGGCATGAATGTGTGGCCAAGCGTAAACATCTTTAATAGAGGCGTAAGCGAAGCGGTATCACCGTGATCGTAGGCATATACGCCCTTCGTTAGGCTTGGGCATGCGGATGGCTCGACCGCCACTATCTTTATCCTGCTATCCTTTATCCTGTCTTTAACGAACGGGAACGCGAAGCCCCCGAAATTACTTCCTCCGCCAACGCAGGCGATCAGATAATCTGGCCTCTTCTCGCCCATTATCTTCAGCTGCTTCTTCGTCTCCAGTCCTATAACTGTCTGGTGCAGGAGAACATGGTTGAGCACGCTGCCCAAAGCGTAATTGGCCTCTTTGTTCTTCGCGGCCTCTTCAACAGCCTCCGAGATCGCCATGCCGAGCGAGCCCTGGCAATGCGGATCCTGTTTCAACATCTGCCTGCCGCTTTCTGTAAATTCGGAAGGTGACGCTATGACTTCTGAGCCCCATATATGCATAAGTGATTTTCTTAAAGGCTTCTGGTGAAAGCTCACCTTGACCATATAGACTCGGCATCCTAAATTGAATACATTGCATGCATAGCTTAATGCGCATCCCCACTGCCCGGCTCCGGTCTCGGTGGTGATCCGTTTTATGCCCTCTTTCTTATTATAGTAGGCTTGGGCTATGGCGGTGTTAGTCTTATGGCTTCCCGTCGGAGAAACGGACTCGTCTTTATAGTATATTCTCGACCTGGTCTTTAACGCTTTTTCCAGGCGCAAAGCTCTCTTTAGAGGTGTCGGCCGCCATATCTTCAATATATCCCTTACTTCATTTGGGATCTCTATCCATCGCTTACCGCTCATCTCCTGCTCTATCAAGGCCAAAGGAAATATGGCACGTAGGTCGTCTTTCGCCAGCGGCTTTCCTGTCCCGGGATTTATGGGAGGCGGGAGCTCAAATGGCAGATCCGCCGCGACATTATACCAACTTTGCGGAATATCTTTTTCGGATAGATTTACTTTCGTGTCATGCATGGATATATGATCTCCTATTTATTACTGCTGTTGTTGCCAGTTGGTGACGTCATCGGAGCTTTCGGTGCCGTCCTTGCCGAGAGAGTAGAGATCATAATCAGTACGGTGAGTGCCGGGCGATCTGTATTTATACGGGTTATTCCATGGATCTACCGGAGCCTTATCGAGATACGGGCCTTTCCAGCGCTTTGCCGTGGATGGAGCAGACAATAATGCGTTCAGCCCCTCATCGGTCGTGGGAAATGATCCATTATCGAGCTCGTAAAGCTTAAGCGCCGTGGCTATATTCAGGTCGACATCGGCCTGGGAGACGGCGACGCGCGCCTGCTCGGACCTGCCGGCCATCCTCGGCACTATCATGGCGACTAGTATGCCTATGATGATGACGACAAGCATCAGCTCTATGAGAGTGAAACCTTTTCTGTGAACTATTCTTTTGATCATGGCATTAGCCCTTTCTATTTTTTCTATATCTCGGTCCAGCGCTTGATCTTTCCTTTTTCCATGACAATATTATACCGCATCGCGGGCTTTTCGAGAACTGTTGTTTCTATATCCAGAGTAAAAGTGTCCGAAATCACAGAAAGCATATTCTGGCTGGTCAGCTGCAGCAGTTTCGCCTGCTGCTCCTCATACAAAGAGGTCTTGGAGCGCAGGTCTTCCATTATTCTATCCTTATTTTCAAATGCAACGTCATCTGCGGTGCCTTCCTTGCCGTCGGGCCCTCTGCGAAGATCCATTATGATACTCACCAACCCTTCATCGATCCCGAGCGCTTTAAATACCTCGGGGGATGCTGTGTTTATATTAACGCTGCCATTGCCATAGACGGTTATAAGGCCCTTGCACTTATCGAGGATGCCTTCATCCACACCGTCAATAAGCAATAACTGCTCTATCGCCTTAAACGGCTTTAACTTTGACTCGAATACATTCTTTGCAGTATCTTTGCTGAAGCCCGGGAGACGGGAGATCATATCTACGGATGCTTTATTAAT
This sequence comes from Candidatus Omnitrophota bacterium, assembly GCA_026387135.1. Lineage (GTDB taxonomy): Bacteria > Omnitrophota > Gorgyraeia > 2-01-FULL-45-10 > 2-01-FULL-45-10 > 2-01-FULL-45-10. The sequence goes on from JAPLMH010000018.1 coordinate 2,629, forward strand.
ATTTATCTTGCTCTCCTCGTCCTTAAGTATATATTTAAATTTTCCTCTGCCCAGCTCCTGTTCCTCCGGCGTACTCAGCTCGGTCAATGTATCATAAGGCGTCTTGTCGGTCTTCCTGATAACCTTAAAATAGGCGCAGGCCGCCTTGGCCAGATACTGCCCTATGATCCTGTGCGTCATCACTTCGGTGACCTTTATGCGCGAAGAGACGACTCTATACAATCCTATGCTAAGAATAGAGAAACATATGAGCACCCACATCGTGACTATCAGGATGCTTCCTCTATTCGGCAATAGGTATGAATACCGTTTTATTGAATTCTTCATTGTGAGTTTTAGATGTAAACCTTACGGCGGCAAATATACCGTCTTCCTTCTTCCATTCGGTTCTCCACTCTGAGCTATCTTTCAAGGGGTCCTTGTAGAGATACCGGATCGAGAACTCGTCCAGGGATAAGACGCTTTTGCTATCCGAATGGGCGTCGACATTCTCCTCAGATACATCCTTCAATTTGGTCTCTCTTCTTATGAGAGCCTTCTTCCCGGTGTCAAAAGAGTATGACGCTTTGATGATATTATTCCCGGACGGAGTAAGGAACGACAGCGACTTCTCATCGCCTGAATATCCGATGTCTGGTATGTCGACCGTCTGCCTTAGCGCGGCAGCTATCGACTCAAATCCGAGCAGTACGTCATTACGCCAATGATCGGTGCTTACGGCGCGGCCCCAAAGCTTTATTCCGGAGAAGAAGCTAGTGGATATGCCGACGGCTATAAATGAGAATATCGTTATGGCGAGGATCACTTCCACCAATGTGAAAGCTTTCTTCGAGAGAACCTTATTTCGCTTTATCAATACCAACATATGTCCCCAGGTCTTCATCGTAAGGCCTATTTGCCTCGCGCCAGCTTACGTTCAGCATGACATTATTAATAAAGAGCTTATCTTCGTCCTTACCTATCTTCATATTCTGTGAGCTGGAATTAAAATCGGCCTTCTTTCCGTTTATCGATACCGATTCGCTTGGGCCGGCTAAATTTTCTTCTCCGTTAAGAGCTTTCTCTTCAACCTCGGACATCTTGCCTTCAAGAAAGTTCAGGGCCACTATCCTGCTTTCACAGCTTGATAAGGCACCTGAGGCGGACAGGAACGACCGCGCTATCAATATTATCCCTATCGATAGCACGGAGACTGCCACCATCAGCTCGATCATGGAAAATGCGGAATGCGGAATCTAAACGAGCCGGGTTCATGGATGCCCGCTTCCGCGGGCATGACATATATTTCATTAGATTTTAGGGTTTGGGTACGACAAGGCTTAATACGGCCTCTATCTTCATCGTTCCCGCCTGCTCGTCCTTGGAAGACAAGCTCATCTTATCGATCTTGATAAGAAGAGTGCTCTTCTGTATCTTATCCATAAGGCTGAGCACCTGGGTGAGGCTTCCCTCCGCGCGCAGGTCGGCATTATATTTTACGTCTTCAGGCTCATCAATCGTCTCATTCTGGGGGCTTAAGCTCACTATAGACACCCCCGCCTCTTGCGCCACCCTCTCCGACTCTTTAAGGAACTTTGCGAATATCTCCCTGTCGGAAATGCCTTCCGCCTTTTCCAGGTAGGGCTTCAGTTCCTTATATTCGGCGGTTATCTTGTCTTTGCGCTTCTGTATATCGAGCCCGGCTTGCAGGCGTGACTCCTCGATCCTTATCTGTTGAGACACGCCTTTTGCCTTGCCGCGTATGCCGGAGAATAGAAAATGCTCTATCAGAAAGATTGCTATCAGCCCGCCGATGGCATACGCCAGGATCTTCTCTCGCTTATTTATTTTTATCATTTTTCCCCAGTGAGATCGCGAAATTTATCTCAAAATCCGTGACGTCCCTCTCCTTCACCTTCTTTGTGCGTGTAGATTTAGTCGACACATCCTTGAAATACTTCGAATTCTCGAGCGTAGTAACGAACTTAAATACATCCGATAACTTAAGGCCCTGGCCTCTTATGGTCACGGCTTCATTATTCTCTATTGCTATGTAGTTCAACACTATTTCGGGCGGCGTCATCTTCCCGAGCTCATCAATAAGCAACATGGGCACGGACCTACGGTATAGAAAATCTTTTACAAAACTCATCCTTTTATACTGTCCGAGTAGGCTCCCGACATCGCGCTCTATCAGGGTATTGCGGTTTACGAGCCGCTTGAGATAGAACTGCTGATTATACTGCCTGCCCCAGAAGAAGGCCATTATCGCGGCAAAGAGATATATCAATGTCGTCCCGAGTATGGTGAGTTCTCTCGTCTTCTCTTTCAGAGACCTTCTTATCAGCATCTCCGGCAGGGCGAATGAGAGCTTCTCTCCTTTATCGTCGGAGATAAATTCCGTGACCGCTGTCATCGAGGCTTCTTTAGGAAGGACCGTATCTTTGATCCTGGAGGCCTGCGTGGCCGGAGCGGGCACCATATTCACCGGAATGGTGAACTCCCTTCTGATGGCGTCCATTATATTATCGTCATATGAGCCCGAAACAAAGATAGCCAACGGTTTCTTATTTATTGATTCATTCTTATGGAATATGAGGAGCGACTGCTTTATTTCGCCCATCAGCTTATTAGTCTCCGAGTTCGGTATGACGTCTTTTAATTCGAATGCCAGAGTGCGGCTGAAGAGTATATTATCCTTATTAAATATGATGAAGTCCGTATATGTGGAATCGATATCGAGAAGAAGATACAGGTCCTGGTCATTTATCTCGCTCTTGAACTTATCGACCGTCCATTGCCATACGCCGTAAGTGCTTAAGAATATTCCGTCGATATCAAGGCCTGCGTTCTCCACTATCCCTTGGTAACGCTTCAGCACATCTTTATGCACTATGGCGAGGACCTCGGCCGTATAGCCGAGAGAGTCCGTGCGCAAAGAGAGGTGGTCGAACGATATCTCCTCTTTTTTGTAGGGAACGATCCTGCTGATATGCAGGTCTATCATCTGGGATATCTCTTCCGGGTCATGGCTTGGCAGGTGCAGATTGCGCATCGTAACGAGGTTCCTGGGCAGCGAGATCACGACTGTCCCCGTCTTAACGGCGGACTTCTCGATGAGCTCTTTTATTGCCTTCGATACATCTTCATCTTTAAGGCCCTGTATCGGTTTGGCTGCGAGCTGGAAAGAACCCGGGGACTCTTTAGACGGCTTCGACGCCGCCATCTTCAGGTACCTGTCGCCTATCTCCAGTCCTACGGGAAATCCCATGATCAGCGCACCATCTGTGTTACTTGGAATGTGGGCAGAAGTATAGATAGAACTATCGTGCCCAGCACGAGGCCCAGGGCAAGTATCAGAACAGGCTCTATAAGCGAGGATACTAGAACTATATCGGATTCTATCTGCTGTGTATAAGAGCGCGACAATTCTGTCAAGACTTCGGAAAGCCGGCCGGACTCTTCACCTACCGCGACCATCTTCGTGAAGAAGGTGGGCAGCCCAGTCGAATCTTCCATGCTCTTCGAGATGGTCTTCCCCGCGGCAACCTGCTGACAGACTTTCTTAAGCCCTTCCTTAAGAGCCTTGTTCTCTATGCTCGGCGTCACGATCTCGAGACTCCTCAGGGCCGGCACGCCGCTAGTTAAAAGGAGCGCCAGGCTCCTCGAGAAATGGGCCAGCTCCTGGTTAACAGAGAGGCTCTTTACGATGGGTACCTTCGATTTCAATTTACTTAGCATGCTCTTGAAATAAGGCAGGCCCTTCTGCTGGTACAGGAACAACGCAAAAAGAACTATCGCGATGACGAAGACCCACCAGCTCTTTTGCGAAATAACACTTATATTCAGGATTATCTTCGTTATCAGGGGCAGCTCTTTGGCTCCGAGCGAATCGAATATAGGTTTAAGTTTTGGGATGACGAAATTTATCAGAACGAATATGCTGACAATTCCCACCATAAGCAGGAGGCCGGGATACGCCAGCGCTACCAGGATCTTGTTCTTCAGGCCCTCCTCGCGCTGCATGAACTCGGCTATCTGGTCGAGACTCGCGTCGAGATGTCCGCTCGCCTCTCCCGCCTTCACTATATTCACCAGTATAAATGAGAATATGTCTGGGTAGCGCGCCAGGCTCTCCGAAAAAGGCTTGCCTTCCTTCGTAGCATTGTAAAGATCCAATACGATCGCCTTAAAGCGTTCGTTCTCCGTCTGTTCGTAAAGTATCTTGAGGCTAGAGAGGAGCTCCACCTTCGCCCTGGTAAGAGTGGCAAGTTTCCTTATGAAGGTTAAGAGCTCGCCCGATTTTATCTTGTCTGGGCCTATCCTCATACGGAACTTCTTCGCCATCCTCTTCTCTTTCAGAGAGGATTCCTTTATAACGATCGGAAAGAGCCCTTTCGCTATAAGTTTCTGCAGGGCTTCATCCTGATTTGCCGCCTCTATCGAGCCCTCAAGGGTCTCTTCGAGGCCGTGCTTAGCTTTATAGTAATAGTTTGGCATTGTTTTTTAGTCCTCAAGCTCCGTTACGCGCAGGACCTCTTCGGGCGTCGTCACGCCCATCTTCACCTTCGCTATGCCTGAATCGCGAAGCGTCTTAAAACCTAGCTCCTTTGCCTGCTTCGCGATCTGCGCGGACGACGCGTGCTTTAACATGAGCTCCTGCAGTTCTTCGGTCACCAGCATTATCTCGTATATGGCGGTCCTGCCCTTATATCCTATGAACTTGCAGCTTTCGCAGCCTTTGCCGTAATAAACTTTTGTATTCTTAAGATATGACGGCAGCGCGTCCTTATTCTTCATCTCGGTCTTACAGTCGGGACATATCACCCTGACAAGCCTCTGCGATATGAAAGCGTTTACGCTCGAAGCTACGAGGTACGGCTCTATTCCTATGTCCATGAGACGCGTTGCGCCGCTGGCGGAGTCGTTAGTATGCAAAGTTGAGAATATCAGATGGCCCGTCAGAGCCGTCCGGATAGCGAGCTCCGCCGTCTCGAGGTCCCGGATCTCTCCCACCATCATTATATCGGGATCGTGCCTTAATATGCTCCTTAAAGCGGCGGCAAATGTCAGGCCTATCTCCGGCTTCACCTGTATCTGCGTGATCCCGGGCAGTTCGTATTCAATAGGATCTTCTATGGTTATGATCTTCACGTCTTCGGTATTAAGTTTGCTTAAACAAGTATAGAGAGTGGTCGTCTTACCGCTGCCGGTCGGGCCGGTGAGAAGTATTATGCCGTGCGGCTTCTCCATTAGACCCTCTATGGCCTTGCGCTCTTCCGGGAATAACCCCAGATCGTCGAGATTAAATAGAAGATGTACGGGTAATATCCTTATGACTACATTCTCCCCATAGAGAGACGGTATTATCGATATTCTCAGGTCGACTTGCTTATCGCGCACTTTTATTATCGCGCGCCCGTCCTGCGGCAGACGGCGCTCCACGACATTCAGGTTCGACAATATCTTTATGCGCGAGACTATCGCCGGGTGCAGATATTTTATCTGCTCAGGCATCCGCATCTCATATAATATACCGTCGATACGCTGCCTCACGCGGACATTGTCGCGGTATACCTCTACGTGTATATCGGTCGCTCTGGCACCTACGGCCTCGGAAAGTATCTGGTTAACAAGTTTTATTACGGAGGCATCCTGCGCGGTCCTCTCGAGTTCCTCGATCTCCTCCCTCGGAGCCTTCTTGGTCTCTCCCTCTTTCGGTTCCTGCGTCATTATCTCTTCCACGGTCTCGGCGCCGATACCGTAGTAGATCCTTATGGAATCCATTATCTGGTCTTCAGGGGCGAGCACCCTCTCGACGTCATACCCCAAATGGAGCTTCAGATCTTCGACGAGCCATATGGCGAGCGGATCCGAGACCGCTATGGTGAGTTTATTATTCGTTATCGACAGAGGCATGAACTTGTAGTGAAGGACGAACTTCGCAGGCACCTTCTTGATGAGCTCGGGAGTTATGGGAATATCTTTAAGGTTCGGGTAGTACGGCAGGCAGAGCTGCTGGGCGAGCACCTCCAGGAGCTTCTCTTCGGTCACCATATTTAGGCGCACCAGCGTCTTGCCAAGTATCTCGCCGGATTTCTGGCTCTCTCTCAAAGCCTCTTCGAGCTGATCTTTAGTTATAAGCGACTTCTGTACTAAGAGATCTCCTATCTTCATATCAACGCTTCCTCAATGGTGCCTATCATGTATAACTTCTCGTCCGGCTTCATATCGAGAACGCCGGAGATGATGCTCTCGCAGCCTTTGATCGTATTCTCTATAGTGACATAGGACCCCTTCATGCCTGTATACGCCTCCGCCACGAAGAAGGATTGCGTCAGGAAGTTCTGCAGCTTCTTCGCGCGGTCGAAAATCACCCTCTCCTGCTTCGACAGCTCTTCTTTCCCTACGATAGAGACTATGCGCTGCAGTTCATCGTACTTCTGGAAATGCCTTAAGACCTCCTGCGCTACCTCCAGATGCTTCTTGCCGATTATTGAGGCATCCAAAAAACCTGAAGACGAATCGAGCGGATTTATCGCAGGATATATCCCTTTCTGCACGAAAGCGCGCGAAAGCGTTATTATTGAATCTAGATGCGTGAATATGGCTACAACGGCCGGATCCGTCAGGTCATCGGCGGGAACATATACGGCCTCCACCGACGTGATACTCGCTCCTTCACGTGACCTGATGCGCTCGTGGAACTGGCTTATCTCCGTGGTAAGGGTCGGCTGATACCCGGTCTCCGACGGAATTCTCCCCAATAGAGCCGAAAGCTCGCAGCCCGCCTGCGCGAAACGGAATACGTTATCCATGAAGAAGAGCACATCTTCGCCCTCGTCCTGCAGCGACTCCGCCAATGTAACCCCCGTATTCGCGGCCTCGAACCTCGCTCCGGGAGATTCGTTCATCTGTCCGAAGACGAGACATGAGCGTTCCAATAGTCCGGTCCTCACAAATTCGTAATAGAGCTCGTTGCCTTCCCTGATACGCTCTCCGACGCCCGCGAAGACGCAAGCCCCGTGCCTTTTGGTTATGATGTTGTGAATTATCTCCAGTATGAGTACGCTCTTCCCCAGGCCTGCGCCTCCTATGATGCCGGTCTTTGAGCCCTTGATCAGGGGAAAGAGAAGGTCTATGATCTTTATGCCGGTCTCCATGATCTCATATTTTGAGTCGAGCTTGTTCTCGTCGGAACGTATGACTTCCGACTTCGTCTTTTTACGTATCGGAACTAGCCTGGAATTATTCACGGGACCCTTGCCGTCGATAGGCTGTCCAAGGACATTCACTATGCGGCCGAATATGTTCTTTGCATGCGGTACGGTGAGGTACTCTCCCGAAGACTCTACCACGGAATTACGCTGTATGCCGTACGTGGGCGCAAGAGATATGCAGCGGCAGACATTTTCGTCCCTGTGTTCCACGGCCTCGAGGACGACAGGTTTACCCTCGCATGTATCCAGGCTCATCACCTCGTATATCGCCGGCATCGAATCGTGGTTCTCGAACTGCACATCGACTACCGGCCCTGATACCGCTATGACCCTGCCTTTATTCGTCATGACTTTAACCCCAACCTTGCGCTCAATATCTCTCTTATCGTAGTATCCGCCGCGGCATGGATATGTTTAAAATATTGCAAAGATAGCTGCTGCTTCATGCGGACAAGCTCCTGCTCACTACCCTCCAGGTGCATGAGCCTGGCGCCAAACTCCGAGAACTTGCTCGCCCAGAATATATTGTAGAGCGCCACGTTCAACCATAGATGCACAAGCCCCTCAGCCACGCTCTCCACAGAAGGCTCTATGATCAACTCCTCGTCTATTATGGGCCGTGTGCCGTCGGATATCACGCTCTCCCTGAAAGGAAGAAGCTCTGCCGTGCTCACCTTCCATGAACCCACATTTGACGATTCCGGATAGACCACGACCGCTGTGCCAAATCTCTTTTCGAGGAAACCTTTTATCATATGCCTCTTGAGCCCCGCTATCTCCGGAGGCTTGATATCTTCGCTGATGCCGGGAAATGCCGTGAACGTCTCGTTCCTGTCTTCAAAAAAGTTGGCCCCCCGCTCGCCCAACACCACGATCTCGTCGTCGGCCCTTACCTTCTGATCGAGCGCCGTATTTATAATAAATGTGTTAAGCTCACCGACAAATCCATCGTCCGAAGTTATCGCGATTATGCATGACGGAAGGTTCTTGTCTCCGTTAAATAGCGGATTCTTTACGGAGCCTTTTTCCGCGATTGTTCTGAAACAGTCCTGAAGCATAGAAAAAAGCTTATCCGATGCGCGGGCTTTCGTCTGAAACTCACGCAGCTGTATCGCGCTGCCGGTCTTCATCGTCTCTATGATCGAGCCCAAGCTCTTATTCAGGTCAAGATCCTGTTTTAATTCAGCGAGCGGTATCATTTTTACTGTCCTGTTTACTGTCCTGGAAAAAGTTTATCAGCGCTTTATCGAGCGCCCCCCTGATCTCGTCGGTCAGCTCCTGTTCCTTCTCTATCTTATCTACTAGCGTCGGATTAGTATTGCAGATAAAGGAGAAGAACTCTTTCTTGAATGTCTTCAAGAGCTCCGGCTTGAGTATCTCGAGCACCTTCTTTTTGAAAGCGTAAAAGAGCACTATCTCTTCAGCCAGGCTTAACGGCTTACCGTTCTCCTGTATCAAAAGCTCTCTCAATGTCTCGCCGCGTTTTATATCGCTCATAGCTTCCTTGGAGAGCTTCGTTCTCAGCCGAGTCAGCCTCTGCAATTCGCGATACTGCGCGTACTGCAGCCTCAGGCCCGAACTTGCAAAGCGCATTGCTCCGGACTGGACCTTGCTGCCGATACGCGAAACGGATAACCCGAGATCTATAGCGGGCTTGAAGCCTTCAAAGAATAGGTTTGAGCTCAAATAGACCTGACCGTCGGTCATGGAGACGAGGTTCGACTGGATGTATCCTGTTATATCGCCCTGCAGAGTATTCACTATCGGCAAAAATGTCATAGTGCCTGCGCCAAGTCCTGCGCGCAGCCTGCCGGCGCGTTCCATCAGCTGTGAATGCACATAAAATATATCACCGGGATACGCCTCTCTGCCGGGCGGCCGTTCCATCAGAAGCGATATCTGCCTGTATGCCCATGCATGTTTTGTAAGATCGTCGAATACTACCAGGGAGTCCTTGCCGTTGAACATGAAATATTCGCCAAGGCTCGCCGCGGTATAAGGCACCAGATACTGCTCGGCCGGAGTGCTCGAGGCGGTGGCGCATACCACTATGGTATAGGATAGGGCGCCTTTCTCGTTCAGTAGGTTCATCGTCTTCTTAAGGGCTGAATAACTTCCGCCTATGTAGCAGTAGACGCATACGACATTCCTGCCTTTTTGGCTGAGTATGGCGTCGATAGCTATGCTCGTCTTGCCGGTCTGGCGGTCGCCTATGATGAGCTCTCTCTGTCCCTTGCCTATGGGTATAACAAGATCGAGTATCTTCGTCCCGGTATGAAGCGGCACGGTTATCGGCTCCCTCTCCATTACGCCAAGCGCCTCCCGAAATACCGGATAATGATCGGTCGCGGTTATGGCACCTTTGCCGTCTACTGGCCTGGCCAGGCAATCGACCACCCTGCCTGCAAAATTATCTCCTACCGGCACGCTCAATAACTCCGAGCGGCTCGTCACGGTGTCGCCCATATTGATGAGGCTGTCGTCGCCTAGCACGATGATGAGGACCTCTTCGAGGTTGAAGCCCATCACCATGCCTTTAGAACCGCGGCTGAACTCTACAAGCTGCCCGAATATGCAGGAGGGTAGCCCGGAGACCTTTACGATGCCCTGTTTCAGCTCCTTCACTACGCCCACTTCGCGTATATCGAGGCTGGCAATACTCGTTTTTGATGCCATTATATCCTGTCTTTTTTTATCATCGGTAGGGCTTTGCGCAGCTTATTGCTTAAACTTCCGTCTATCTCCAAGGCACCCAGCTGTATGATAAGCCCCATTATAAGGCCTTTGCTCTTCTCTTCCGTTATGGTCACGTCCGAACCCATCTTTGCACAGAGCGCCTTCTTAAGCCTATCCTTCTCTTTTTCCGTCAGAGGGAGACTGGTCATGATCTTGGCCTTGTTCGTCTTCACAGAGAACTTGCTCTTCTCCAGCTTCTCAACATCCTCTATCAGTTCGTCTATAAAGTGCCTCTGCATCTGGTCTTTGCCTTTTTCGGTAAAGGTACGCTCTATCAGTTTCATCGAGATCTGCATGGCATCGGCTTCAACGCCTTGAGTCAACTTGACCTTTAACTTTTCAAGCTCCTCCTGGCCGCGGGCGAAGACCTTCTTCTCCTGGCGTTTCGCGTCTTCCTCGGCGCCGCCCCTCATGGACTCTATCTCTTTCTTTGCCTGCTCCACCAAAGTCCTGGCCTCCGCCTTGCCCTTATCTATCTCGGCCTGGCGGTCGCTCTTGGCCTTATCCAGCTCCTCTTTAAGCTGATTTTCACGCATTAAGGTTTCGTTCTGGAGTTTCTTTAATCTCTTCAGGGCGGAATCGAGGTGGCGGGAGAATAACATTTTTAAGAGCAACGCGAGCGCTATAAAGGTGATGATCTGCAGTGCAATAAGCTGGGATAGCATGATTAAGATCCCTTCTTTACGTTACTTGAATATATTAAACACCATAAGTATCGCGAGCACAGCTATCGCCTCCGCGAATATGAACGCTATTATCATAGCCGACAGTATCCTGGCGGAAGCCGAAGGGTTCCTGCCCACGGCCTTGACTGCCGAACTGCCGACGAGCGCAATGACCACGGCGGGCCCGAATGTGCTCAGGAACATTATTATTATTATAGTAAGGTTGCGCAGCATTCTTAAGCCACCTCCGCCATTATCTTGAGCGTATCGCCTTCCATATGGGCTATTCCGTCTGTTATAGGGATCGATTTGACTTTGCGGTTGGAAATCACTCTGACCGCGCCCTTCGTGAGGCGGCAGACGATCGGCTGGTGAAAATTCATTAACGACAGTTCTCCCTCGTCGCCGGGAAGAACCACCTCTTCGGCCTCTGCGGAGTAAACCTCTTCAAAAACAGTATTTATGTATACTCTCATTTATGAGACGGGGGCCGATCCTTCCTGTAAAAGAAACTCACGCCATTTCTCATTCATCTCGGAAAGGTCTTTAAACTTATATACTTCCTTGAGAGATAACTCCCAGTTCTTATTATCCCTTAACTTTCTGCAATAATCAACAAATTTTTCCCTGCCGTATTTCTGCAGGAGGAACTCTATCACGCTCGCCGACTCGGCGTAGAATACTCCCGGCATCACGAGCCCTTCCTTGACTATTCTGGTGAGCTTGGGAAGCGGTATAAATATCTCCGATTTCGCAAGCGATCTGGCGAGGAATAGGTATTGACTTCTCTGGTTATTCTCCATAAGAGAGGCCACTCCCTCATCAAGCCATAAAGGTAACCCCACCTTATACCCCACGAACTCCCTGAATATGAGATGCGCCATCTCATGCGGCAAGATAGTATCCAGGAACTTCTCTCTGCGGATGAACGTCCTTATGGTGCGTTCTTTTACATATGCGGTCGCCCCGGACCATTCGGGCTGACCGGTGGAGTCATAATACTCCTTCGCTGTCACATAGAGGTATATCTTGCAGGCCTTCTCCCATGTCCAGAAGTCAAATCTCCTGAAACCGAGCTCCTCGGTGATATTTTCATAGTATCTTTCGGCATACTGCAGGACCTCATTCACGTAGTCGTTCGATTCCGTGCTCTTATAATATACGGTAAAATGCGTGCTCTGCTTTTTATCCCAAAAAGACTCTTCGAGCGTGGCGGCATTCGTCACGCCGCATAAAAAAAGCGCCGCAGCAAATACGACCGCCGCGGCCTTTATCGAATATCTTATTTTCATGCCTATTTATCCCCTCGCAACAGCTTCTCTATGTTTTCCGCCGTCTCGAGGTCATCGTCTTTGGATTCGACCTTTTTGCTCGCATCCTGCGCGTCGGCCTCTTCCTTCTTCAAGGCCCGTGCCGCCGGTATCTCCACCAGCTTCATCTGCCTCTGCCATATTATATACGAGCCCGCGCCTATCACGCCCAGAAAACTTATTATTATAAGTATAAGACGCCATACCGCAGTGGCCGGCAATCCTTTTGCCTGGGCCAAGAGGCTCCTTAATACCACAAGATCGGACTTCACCGATTCCAAAAGCTTCACATTGTCACGATAGTTTGAAATATGGCGCTCCGGGTTCGCGGCCGGAATATTCTGCCTGTCCTCTATCTCTTTTAATTTAGCGTCTATGCTCTGTTTTAGAAAGCTCATCCTTTCGCGATAATCGGTATTCTCCAATAATTTTGAGGTCTTGTCCGCTTCGGCACGTATCGACTCCATCTCCTGGGCTGGCACCTGCCAGATATCGTGCATCTCCACATCGCGGTCTACGCTCTGACCCGGGTCGAGGTTATATTCTCCATAGACGTAGTAAGACCCCTGCTGATTGTCATACGCTATCTCGAGGTCCCCTTTATCTACGACGTCCTCGGGCTTCACCTCTTTAGGCAAATACGCTTTCACGCTGACCGATTGTTTTTCCGTTTTAGAGGGATTTACAGCGAGGACTTTAAGAACTATTCCGGAATAGGAATTCGAAACAAAGACCGAGAATGCTATCATAAAAATAGCGAAGCAGAATATCTTCCTCATATCACTCCCTTTCCAAAAATTATTTATATTCGAACCATGTCTGCGTCACAGGCTTATGCGCCATGTTCTCAACCATCTTATTATTTAATGCCATCGCCGCCTTCAACTGCTGCGTCTTATTTTTCAAGTACTTAATATCCTGGCTCTTCTCTTTAGAGACCTCGAGCAGCTTACTCAAATTCACATCCTGACTCGCGCCGAGAGTCTTCAGCTCTTTGCCTATCTTGACAAGCTGTCCATATACGGACTCTATATCGGTGGCGCTACTGGCAACCTCTTTGACCTTATTCACGAGGTCGGTGCTTATCTTACCGAGCGCCGATTCTATTATACTGAACTGGCTGTTCAAAGTATCTGCGACATCTTTCAGGTCTGCGAGACTGGTGGTCGTGCCGAGTATAGTTGCTACCTGTCCCGATATATCCTCAAGATCGGTCCTGATCGCGGATATGATCAATGCGTCCATCGTGCCCTTACTGGACTCTGAACAAACGATCGTATAATCGCCCACGGTCCACCCGTTTGCAAGAAATACCTCATACTCATATATACCTGACGAACCGGCAACCTCTTTCATCGGGGATTGGGAGATCTTTAGCTTATTACGCGGATCGTAAACAGTAATAAACGGTTCGAGGCCCGGGTACGTACGATACCGTACCATAAGCTTACTGCCAAGCCGCATCGTGCTCTCCCTGTTAAGGATCTCTGATCTTAGGGATGGCTCCACCGTCTCCCTGATCTGAGTCGGAATGGTGCTTTCAGTCGCCGTCAAAATTTTGGCTGTCTCAGCTTTTATCGCGCTCGTCTCTGTTTTTATCGCGTTTGTGGATGTATCTATTTTTGATCCTATTACGCTTGTTGCTTCGTCTATCTTTTGCGGGATGGTGGTCGTAACGGCCGCCTGTATAACGGCAGCCTGTCCCGTTATCGTCTCCAAAAGCGTCTTCTGTTCGGCATGCTCTGTTATCATCTGCGACTGCGCCTTTGTCACACTTACGTCGAAAGTGCCTCCCGATGTGTAGGGAGTGCTGCTGACGCCATATGTTATAGTTGCCCTGACAAAATATGTCTTACCCTCCTGTAGGCCCGTCGGGTTCCACACAAATTTATACAATCCCTTATCGTCCGGGAGAATACCGGTAAAGACTTTGAGAGGCGTGTCTGTATCGGTATCATAGTCGTACACCTTCAGTTCGCAGGACTTAAAATTACTCTTATCGAGCGTATCCGGTATGCCATCCGGCGGTTCTGAGGTATCCATAGGTATAGGCTCCTGCAATTTTCCTCGCCGCTCTATCCAGGCAGTTGCGCTTAACGTATCGCTTTGGGCGACATAGGAGTTTGTAAGAATAACGTGCCATTCTATCTGAGCAGAAACAACGTTTTCCAATTCGACAAGTATGCCCTTGCTGGCATTTTCAACATTCGATTTGACCTCTACGCCTCTGTCAAAATATGGCGATTTCCCGGAAGCATCGGGCTTTGTCGACCAGGTAACGACAAATGTACCCGCC